>NZ_JBBMRJ010000017.1:0-127445 GCF_037993085.1 Pseudomonas sp. YNh
AATCCAGGAGCGCCTGCTCGCCAATGCCTACCGCTGGCAGCTCAAACCCGGCAAACGGCCTGAGAAAAAACCACGCAAACCGCGCAGATCAAAGTCGCGATCGCATGAGAAACCGGCCGCCCCCATCGAGTGATTGCCCCGGGCATGACGCAGCAGCGCCAAGCCCGCTGGGGTGGGCTCCACGCCACGCTTGCTGCGCTTGAGCAAGGCGGTGCCAAAGCGCGCCTCGATGTCTGAAATACGTTTGCTGACGGCGGAAGGCGCCATGAACGCGCGCTCGCCAGCGCGGGCGATGGTGCCTTCTTCACAGACAACGATGAACAGGTTCAGGGAAAGGTGGTCGAGGGGTTGCATGGCTTGGCTCGGCAGGGGAATGGGACCGCCGATGCAATGTAGCAAAAACCGCATTTGCTTCGAAAACCGGGTGTGAATTACCTGCCCCCAATCCCCAACCTTGGGGGAACGTAGCCCACCGCCAGCCGCTCGCAACATATGCCGCTGAGAAGCTCGACCCTTTTTCCCGCAAGGCCTGCGACACAATTTTCAGATTGTGGCACAGCTCTTGCCGATCTCCTCCCAGACGCCCCAAGTCCATGGGCCCGTTTGCAGGAGGAATTGACTCATGCACCGACCGATACCTCACCCGCTGGCAGTGGCGATTTTCGCCGGCATGCTCCAGCTCCCGGCGCAGGCTGCCTTGAATGCTGTCGATCCAGGCGCCTACGTGCCCGCCAACGGCGGCTTCCCCGCCTGGTACCAGGACAGTCACGGTCGTACCCTCGACCTGTGCCTGACCAAGGCGGTGAGCTCCAGGGTTGCCGGCGCACCCGGCGCACCGTCTTACATGTGCACGCTGCTGCCCACGCCCGGCGTGTTCGACGATACCCAACCCATCGTCTTCCCCACCAATTTCCCTGACGAAGCGTTCTGGTTCACTGCCGACGCTGCCATCGTCGACGCCGCGCGTGGCATCGACCTCAGCTACGGCACCGCGATCGAAGCGGCATTCGCCGCCGAAGAGCCGGTCGAGGGTGACCAGGTCAGCTTCGCCCGGGTGCGTATCCGGGTCGACGTTCCCACCGCTGGCACCTACGTGGTCACCCACCCCTATGGCGTGGAAGTGTTCGATGTCCCCGCCGCAGGGCGTAGGGCGATCAACATGACCCGCGACATCGGCATTGCCGGGGCAGGCGATTTCACCGGTGCGTTGAAGGGCGATGTCGGGCCGTTCCTGCGCAGTGTCAACGGCCCCTACACCGAAGGCAACGAGCGCTTCATCGGTGACCCGAACCTTGAAGAACGGGTGACCGGCAGCCCGTTCAACACCAACTTCGTGCGCATCGAAGGCCCGGGCGGCATCGACCTGCGCACCGAGCTGTTCGCAATATCGGGCAAGCTCTCGACCGTTGCCCTGCCTACCCCGCTGATGCCCCAGCGCAGCACCTACTCACGGCACACCGAGAACGGCGACCTGCGTGCCCAGCAAGACATCTTCGTGATGGCCCCGCCGCCACCGGCCAGCGTCACCCTGACCAGCCAGACGCCCAACCTGAGCCTGACCGAGGCCAACGCCACTGGCGCCTGGTACGCCCAGTCGGCCCTCAACCCGGCGGCCGGTACCATCGTGACCCTGACCGCCGACAACAGCGTGGCCATCCCGACCAGCAGCCTGACCACCCGCAATGTGCCACTGACTGACCTGGTCACTATCACCCAGGCCCAGTACCGCCTGTCCACCGGCGAGCTGACCCTGGTGGCCAGCACCAGCGACGAAACCACCCCGCCCGTGCTCACTGCCCATACCGGCAACGGTACCTTGATCGGCAATCTGGGCGGCACCGGCGCCGTGAAGACGTTGAGCATGTCCCTCTCGCCCATCCCGCCGGCCAAGGTGCAGGTCACCAGTGCCAATGGCGGTAGCGACACCGAAGACGTGGTGTTGGTGCCATGAACAGACAAAGGCTCAGCCTTCAAGGAGGCCGCATGAACACTTGGTCGCGCCGTGCGCTGTTCGCCGCCGGTTTTTCCCTCACCGTTACCAGCGCCGCCTTTGCCGCGTTGTCTGATGTAGACCCGGGGCCCTACACCTTCGCCACTGGTGGCTACCCGATGTGGTACAAGGACAGCCTCAACCAGTCGCTGGAACTGTGCCAGTCACGTGCGACCAGTACCCGGGTACCCGGCACTCCGGCCGCACCGTCATACATGTGCACCCTGCTGCCGGAGCCCGGCATCTACGACGACGCCTTGCCGCTGGTGTTCCCCGATAACTGGCCGCCAGAAATGTTCTGGTTCCTGGCCGAAGCCACCATCCCTGCCGTCGGTAACAGCGGCTATGAGCTGGATGCCTACGTCGCAGGCCTGGAAGCGGCCTTTGCCGCCGAAAATCCGGTAGACGGCGACCAGCAAAGCTTCGCCCGCATCCGGCTTCGCGTGTCGGTCCCGCGTGCGGGGGTATACACCATCACCCACCCCTTCGGCGTCGAGACGGTCAATGTCACAACGCCCGGCCGGCGGGCGATCAACATCACCCGCGACATAGGCATCGGAGCGCCGGGTAACTTCACGGGGGCTCTCAACGGCGCACTCGGGCCATGGCTGCGCGGGGTTGGCGGGCCTTACACCGAGGTCAACCCGGACACTGGCGCCACCGAAACCTTCATCGGTGACCCAAATCGCCCGGAAGCCGTGGTCGGCAGCCCGTTCAACACCAACTTCATCCGCATCGACGGCCCGCCCGGGCGCATCGAAACCGCGCTGTTCACGGTTTCGGGCAAGGTGCTGGACCAACGTGCACAAACCCCGGTCGCCCTGGAGCGCGCCACCTACTCGCGCAACGGCAGCGGGACCCGCGTGGAAGTGTTCGCCAAGGCGCCGAAAGAGGCCAGCCTGTGCATGCGCAACGGCCTGGCACTGATCGGCACGCCTCCTTCGCCTTGCCAGTTCAACCTGACGGCAGACAACAACGGCCTGTTCTTCCACCAACAGCTCGCCCAGACAGCACCACCCGCGGTGGTGGTGGTCACGGCCAGCAACAGTGCCGGCGGCACCCAGCCAACCGCACTGTCGAGCAAGCTCACCGACGTGGTCAAGGTCAGCACCGCGCGCTACGACTGGGCCAACAAGCGCCTGCTGATCGAGGCCAGGTCCAGTGACGAAGTCGCTATCCCCGACATGCTCGCCCAGGGCTACGGCCGCCTGTCGAAATCCGGCACGCTGCAAAGCATCACGGTCAACGACGTGGCACAACCGCCAGCTACCGTCACGGTCAAGTCTGCCCATGGTGGGACTGACGTGGAACCCGTGATCGTGGTCGGCAACGCACCCGTCGAGGCGGCCAACCAGCCACCGCTGGCCCAGACAGATGTCGGCAGCACCAGCGTTGGTGTGCCGATCACCCTCAACCTGCTGCAAAACGACAGCGACCCGGACGGCAATGTGCCGCTGACCCTCAGTGACCTCACCCAGCCGGGTACCGGCCTGGGCGGTGTGGTGCTCAACGGTACCACCTCGGTCACTTACACCCCGCCAGTCGGCGCTACGCAACCATTGGTGGCCACCTTCAGCTACCGGGCGGTGGATGCCAAGGGCCTGAAATCGGAACCGGCCACGGTCACCATCAATGTGGCGCCTAACCGGCCACCGGTCGCCAACCCGGAAACCGTCGCCACCCTGGGTGTGCCATTGACCATCAACGTGCTGGCCAACGACACCGATCCGGAAGGCAATGTACCGCTGGCTGTTGCTGCCGTCACCCAACCGGCTGCCGGCCGCGGTACGGTCAGCACCGACGGCGCCACCGTGACCTATACCCCGCCGGCCACGGTTACGGCGGCCTTCACCACCACCTTCACCTACCAGGCACGTGACTCGCTGGGGGCGTTGTCCACCCCGGGTACGGTCACCGTCAACGTGTCGCCACGGCCCGCCGCCGAAACCTTCGCGGTCACGGCAGCCACCGTCACGGCGCGCTCCAACAACCGTTACAACTGGGACATCAGCGGTACTTCGTCGGTAACCACGGGCAACGTTGTAACCGTCCGGGTCACCACCACCACCGGGGTGCAGACACTGGGCACCGCCACCGTACCGGTTAACGGCCGCTGGCGCCTGGCAGTCAGCAACAGCACCACGGTAATCCCGACTGCCGCACCGACGGCAACCATCACCACCAGCCCGGGTACCACCCGCACCGTCAACGTGGTTGTGCAGTAAAGGCGGGGAAACGCCATGAAACGCTTGTATCCACTGCTGTTCAGCCTGGCCCTGGCGGGCCAGGCCAGCTGGGCCGACGACCTGATGGACAATGCCGACCTCGCGCCCGGCAACGACCTCGGTGAACCGGTGATCATCCGCCTGCTGCCGGTCGGTGCCGGCCAGGCTGCGGTGATCGAGCAGCAGGGCTCAGGCAACCGCGCCGCCCTCGACCAGAACGGTCAGGCCCTGCTGGGCCGTATCGTCCAGTCTGGCGGTACGCAGGAAGCTTACATCTTGCAGGAAGGCAGTGACCTGATGGCCAGCATCAGCCAACAGGGAAACGGCAACAGCGCGTCGATCCGCCAGAGCGGCAGCAGCAACAGCGCAGCCATCGAGCAGATCGGGAACGACAACAGCGCCAGCATCGTGCAGTCCGGCTCGGGCCTCAACAGCTCCGTGACCCAGACCGGCAATGGCCAGCATGTTCAGATCACCCAATATCGATAGACCTGGAGGCACCACCATGTACAAGCTCGCCCCTTTAAGTGCCGCTATCGTCCTGGCCCTCGCAGGTCAGGCCATGGCTGCTGACAGCACCTCGTCCCAGACCCAGGACGGCAAGGAAAACATCGCCGAAGTCTCGCAGACCCAAGCATCCTTCGCCTCGGCCACCCAGAACCAGACGGGCAAGGGCCACAACCATATGGCGGTGCAGACCGAGAGCACCAGCGATATCCAGCAGAGCGCCACCGGCCAGTACAACGCCGGCTACGCCGAGCAACTGTTCGAGAACGGCAGCAAGATCACCCAGCGTGCCGGGGGCAGCTACAACGATGCCTTCGCCAGCCAGTCGGTAGGGCTGAACAATGAATCGCTGCAAACCCAGCAAGGTGTCGGCAACAAATCCACCGTGTGGCAGGACACCCAGGAAGGCAGCAAAGCCACCACCTGGCAATCCGGCCAGCGCAACGAAGCCTTCATCGAGCAGACCTTCGGTGGCACCAACAACCGCAGTACCGTCAACCAGACCGGCCAGGACAACTACGCCGCCGCCGAGCACTTGAACCACGTCGATGGCGACATCCAGGTGTACCAGGATGGCCACGACAACTGGGCCTACGGCGACCAGCGCGAAGGCACCGGTGGCACCATTGGCATTGGCCAGTACGGTGGCGGCAACTCGGTGGAAGTGTGGCAGGACACCCAGGTCGGTAGCCAGGCCTCCGTGGTCCAGACCGGCCAGACGAACGAAGGCTATATCGACCAGAGCTTCGGCACCGCCAACAAGGTCAGCCTGTCGCAGCAAGGCAATGCCAACGCCAGCTGGTCGGACCAGTTCGAGACCAATAACGCGACCGCCACCATTACCCAGACCGGCAACAACAATCTGTTTTTCACCTACCAGAATGGTGAAAACCTCAACCTGACCATCAACACCAAGGGCAATGGCAACAGCATAACCGCCAGCAACTGGAAAGGCGCCAAGATGGGCGGCCAGTTCGGTACCAACCAGAACGCCACCATCAACCAGAACGGCAATGGCAACGGCGTCAACCTGACCCAGAAAGGCGCCGACCAAGTGGCCACGCTAAACCAGACCGGTAAAGGCAACCAGATGTCGACCAAGCAGGACGACGTCAACAACGAGCTGTATTTCGAGCAGAACGGCACCGACAACATCCTGATCGCCGACCAGCGCGGTACCGACAACTATGCCTACGGCAACAGTCAGGGCACCGGTAACTCCATCACCCTGGACCAGTCCGGCTACAGCAACCAGAGCTATACCAACCAGCTGTACGGTAGCGGCAACGAAGCCACCATCAAACAGACTGACAGCATCAACGTCGCCTACGTGACCCAGGGAGGCCAGGGCAACAAGGCGTTCGTCGACCAGAGCGGTATCGCCCAAACCGCCACCATCACCCAGCTGGGCAGCGCGAACCTGGCCACTGTGACCCAGAAGTAAACCTCTCCCCCCTTGAATCGCGGCACTCCTCTCCCTGGTGCCGCGGTTCCTTTTTCGCTCACACCCTACGCAACTTCTCGTTCTGCCGGATATGTGCATTCCCGGTAGGAGCAGCCTTGTGCTGCGAAAGGGCCTGCAGCACCGGCACATCTTTGGGAGGCATACCGGCCTCTTCGCAGCACAAGGCTGCTCCTACAGGGATTGCGATTGCAGGGATACAATGTCCAATCCCTCGAACCTGTGCGATGCCATGATCCAGTCCGACCTAGACCTGTTCGGCCCCCAGCCGCAACGCCTGGCCAGCCACACCCTGCTGCTGCCCGGCTTCGCCCTGGCCGAAACCGAGGCGCTGCTCGATGCCCTGCGCCCGGTGCTGCGCGCAGCGCCCTTCCGGCACATGTACACGCCGGGTGGCCTGCGCATGGCAGTAGGCCTGACCAACTGCGGTACGCTGGGTTGGGTGAGTGACGAACACGGCTACCGCTACAGCCCCAGCGACCCGCTCAGCGGCAAGCCCTGGCCCGCGCTGCCCCCGGTGCTGCTCGCCCTCGCCGCCCGCGCTGCGGGCCTGGCCGGCTTCGAGGGTTTCGTGCCGGATGCCTGCCTGGTCAACCATTACCTGCCAGGCACACGCCTGAGCCTGCACCAGGACCGCGACGAGCAAGACTTCGGCCAGCCGATCGTGTCGGTATCGCTGGGCCTCCCGGCGGTGTTCCTGTTCGGCGGCCTGCAGCGCGCCGACAAGGCCCGTCGCATCCCGCTGAGCCACGGTGATGTACTGGTCTGGGGCGGTGAGGACCGCTTGCGCTTTCACGGCGTGCTGCCTATAAAACCTGGCGTGCATCCACGCATGGGCGAACGGCGGATCAACCTGACCTTGCGCAAGGCGGGTGCCTGAACAGGACCTGTGGTCTGCCACCCGGCGCAAACAAGATGAATGCACATGAAACACGTTGAACATCTTGGCCAGGCAAGCTTCAAATATTAAGCCGCCTTCTTTTGCCTGGAGCCTGCCATGCCGAACCCGCCCTGCCCATCAAGCCGTTGCGATGGAGCCACCTACCGATGAAGATGCCTGGCCGCGCACCGAATGCCTCGCTGCAGCTCGATTACGTACGCGACACCCTGTTCGGGCCGGTGGCGCAAAGCGTGGAATGCCAGTGCCAGCTTGCCGCCCTCAACCTGCAGGGCCGACCGGGGCTGCGCCTGCACATCTGCCCGCCACTGCCTGACAAGGTCGACCGTGCTCACAGCGTGGCCTTTATCTGGGATGGGCGCAGTTACCATGGCGTAGTCCGGGACAAGGGCAAGTGCGGCGATGGCGGCCTGAACTTGCTTCTGGAACTGCAATAAGCCGATCAACGGCGGCCAAACCGGCTGAACCGGCCCGGTGCGGCGTATCTCCATAGCAAAAGGGCCCGTGCCTGCCGGAGAACGCCATGAACAGTCCATTGCTCAAACTCTTCACCCACCCCGCCGACGCCTGGCTGGATATCCGCCGAGCCGAAGAGGACCACCCCCAGCAATACCTGCCGCGCCTCCTGGCCCTGGCATTGATACCCGCTGTGTGCCTGTTTGTCGGTACTACCACCTTCGGCTGGAGCCTCGCAGCCGAGGAGCGGGTGCGCCTGAGCATGGGCAGCGCCGCGCAACTGGCAGGGCTGCTGTATGCCACTACCGTCGTGGGCGTGATGCTGATGGGGGTGATGATACGTTGGATGTCGCGAGGGTTCGATGCGCAGCCCAGCCTCAACCAGTGCATTGGTTTTGCCGCCTACTGTGCCACGCCGTGGTTCTTTGCCGGCGTGGTCGGCCTGGTGCCCATCCGCTGGCTGGCCTTCGCCGCACTGCTCGCCGCCTCGGCTTACGCCAGCGTATTGCTGTATGGCGGGTTGCAGACATTCCTGCGGCTGAAGAAGGAACAGGCGATGCTGTTTGCGACGTGCGTCTGGGGTGTGGGGCTTCTACTCTTGGTGACCATGCTGGTGGCAATGATCCTGTTCTGGTTCAACGGCCTGATGCCGGAATACGTACGCCCGGCCAGCCTGGGCTGACCGGGGCACGACGGGCGCGCTCAGGCAATCGACCTGATTCGCGCCGGGCGGCTGTCACGCAGCGCGTGCAGCTGCCCCACCAGGTGGACCAGATCACGGCAGCTGTTAAGGCTTTGCAGCGGGACCCCGTTCAGGGTCACGCCCTCGTCCAGACTCTGACCCTGACCCAGGCGGATGGTCAGGTTGGCGCCATCCAGGCAGCTGACTTCACAGCGATCAGGCAAGCAGGCCTGCTCGATCATCTGCCGCATTTCCAGCATCGAAACTCCTATCAACGACATGGTACGACCCTCTCTGTGCGATGGCCTGTTGTGAGTGAGTACGCCTTTATCGGGCGGGGCGCCAATTGATATTGCACATGCCCGGGCAGCCGTCCATGCGCGGGGGCAATGATCATGCGGGGAATCCTCTAGCACCTTAGTGGAAGATTGCAGGCGTGAGCCGAGTGTTCGAATGCATTGGCCGACTTAACGACGAGCGGTCCCTGCCGACCCCAGCGATGCCCACAGGTGCTGCGCCGCGTAGGCCCGCCACGGTCGCCAGGCCAGCGCCCGTTCGGCCAGCTTCGCGTCATCACCCTCAAGCAGGCGCAATGCCTTGATCAACGCCACATCACCCAACGGCAAGGCATCAGCAGCGCCGGCGTGGCGCAGCGCCAGGTAGTGCGCACTCCACGGCCCAATGCCTTTTAGCCGGCACAGGTTGCGCAGCAGCTCATCCAGCGCTTGCCCGCGACGCAGCAACCCGGGTTCAGCCAGTAGTGCATTTGCCAAGGTGCCGAGGGTGATGGCGCGCGCTCGCGGCATGCCCATGTCTTCGAATTGCGCATTGGCCAATGCCGGCAAAGCCGGGAACAGATGGCTCAGCCCCGCGACCGGCGAACGCAGCGCTGTGCCGTGACGTTGTACCAGCCGGCCTGCCAGGGTCATGGCGCCGGCCACGCTGATTTGCTGGCCCAGCACAGTACGCATGGCTTGTTCGCAGGCATCCCAGCCTTGGGGCACACGCAAGCCTGGGCGCTCGCGGGCCAAACGGGCCATCAAGGGGTCGCGGGACAATTCGGCCGCGATGCGCACAGGGTCGGCGTCGAGGTCGAAGAAGCGCCTCAGTCTGGCGATCAGGCCAGGCAATGCAGTTGAGGGAACGCCTTCGAGGTGCACGCGCAACTGGTTGCGCAAGGGGGTGGCGTGCAAGACAGCGTGGTGGCCGGCAATAGCCAGGGTGCGGCGATAGGTGCCGTCGATGCAGGTCTCAATACCGGGGATGCAGCGGGCAGTCAGGAAACCCAGGGTCGAGGGCCAGTGATACGGGGCACGGTAGCGCAGCCACAAGGTGTGTTGGCCGGGGGTGGGCAATGATCGGCGGACGGCGTGCTGGAGTGTGGGCTTGGGCATGGGCTGATCATGCCAAAGCCCTGGGGTTCAATCCATGCTCAAGAAAGCCGGGGGCGCTTCGCAACCCCCAGCTTTTCAACCAAGACTCAGTGCTGAACACCTTCGCGCTCATCCTGCATCTGTCCGAACCGCCCGGCATGGAAATCGTCGAACGACTCGGCAATCTCCGCCTGGCTGTTCATCACGAACGGGCCATAGCCGACAATCGGCTCATCGATCGGCTCGCCACTGAGCAGCAGCACACTGGCACCTTCCAACGCCTCGACGGTGACATCCTCACCCTGACGGTCCAGCAGGACCAGGCTGGACGGGCCAGCTTCACGCTCGCCGTTGATTCGCACGTTACCGCGCAGCACGACCAGCGCGGCGTTTCGACCGGCAGCAACTGGCAGCTGCAAGGACGCCCCGGCATTCAGCCGCAGGTCCCACACATCCATGGCGGTAAAGGTCCGGGCAGGCCCCTGGTGCCCACGGTAGTCACCGGCAATCACCCGCAAGCTTCCGGCGTCTCCGTCCAGCGCCACCACCGGGATGTCGCTGCCCAGCAGCGTCTGATAACCGGCGGCTGCTCGCTTGTCACGCGCTGGCAAATTGACCCACAGCTGGACCATTTCCAGCGTACCGCCACTGCGGGCAAAGGCCGGGGAATGAAACTCTTCATGGATGATGCCGTTGGCGGCGGTCATCCACTGCACATCACCTGGCCCGATCAGGCCGCCAGCGCCCGTGGAGTCACGGTGCTCCAGCTCACCCTGGTAGACGATGGTCACGGTCTCGAAACCGCGGTGCGGGTGCTGGCCAACGCCGCGCCGCGCAGTGGTCGGGGTGAAGTCATGGGGGCCAGCGTAGTCCAGCAGCAGGAACGGGCTGATCCGGCTGGCCAGGTTGTCGTAAGTGAACAGGCTGCGAACGGGAAAGCCATCACCTACCCAATGGGCGTGTGGGCTGCGGTGGAAACCCAGAATGTTTTTCATGAAAAGGCTCCTCTCTTGGCTGGGATAACCTTATCAATGATACCAATCAGGCGGTAGACGGGTTATTCGGCATGCATCGTTCCACCTATGGAACAGTCAACCCTGCAAGAACGCGAGCACCTGCTCGGCCGCCATGGCCGGGTCTTCCTGCATGAAACAGTGCCCACCGCCGACTTGTCGGGCGGTTACATGCCGGTTGAGCGTGGCCAGGCGGTTCACCGAATGAGGCACGAAGGGATAAGTCTGTTCGCCATACAGAATCCGTGTCGGCGTGCTGATCGCTGCAAGGCGCGCCCACATGCGTTTGGGGAATGAACTGAAGATTTCCACTTCCCGGCTGGGCCGGCACTTGAGCACCACTGCATCGCCACAATCGCCGATGGCGTGTTCGATATAAGCCTGCAGCGCCGCATCGGTCCAGCCCTTGAAGATGCCCCGCCCTTGCAGCGAGGCCAGCGCTGCCTCGCGATCAGGCCAGTGGCTGCGGCGGCTGGCGGCCTTGCGCGCCAGAGCATGACGCTGGTGCAGGCCAACCAGTGCTGCCGCGCCCATCACACCCAGCATGCGACGGCTGAACAACACCGGGTCAAGCAACACCGCACGCGCGAACAGCGCAGGTTCAGCGGCCAGGATCAGGCCCGTAAGCACGCCGCCAAAGCTGTGCCCCACGGCAAACCGCGGCACATCGCCGTACTCGCCACGCCCGGCCTGAAAGGCTTCCACTGCCAGCTCGGCCGTGCGGTTCCACCCCCGAAACACCCCACCATGGTCAGTGTCGCCATGCCCCTGAACGTCGCACAGCCACAGGTCGAAATGTTCGCCCAGGCGCATCAGCAGCGGTTGGTAGGCCAGGCAACAGAAGCCATTGCCGTGCAAAAAATGCAGCAACGGCTTGCCACTGGCCGGGGTTCGCCAACCCCGCAGGGTAAAACCTTCGGCGCATTCATGGGACCAGGGGATCAACTGCATCGGCTTGCTGTACTCGCGGGGCTAGGAAAACGCCGATTCTACAAACAGCAGCGGGTAGAGGGAAATCACCAGCAACAAGGCCATCAGGACATTGAACAGCATCAGCCAGCGCGGGTTTTGCAATACGTTGCGCAGGGCGCTCCCAAACATGACCCACACACCGACGCTGGGCAGGTTGACCAGGGCGAACAAGGCGGCGATGACGATCACGTTGGTTACATAGCCTTGCGCCGGTGTGTAGGTGGTAATCGCACCCACCGCCATCACCCAGGCCTTGGGGTTGACCCACTGGAACGCCGCCGCCCCCCAGAAACCCAGCGGTTTACGGGCGCTGGACGAGGCCGTGCCAACCGGGGCCGGGGGTGATGGAGGATACGAAGGCAAACAGCACGAAAGCAGTCAGCAGGTCGGCAGGTCGGCAGGTCGGCAGGTCGGCAGAGGCAAGCATGGCGGGCATTCCACTTTCGTTATAGGTGCTGTCACACTAACGGAGTCGCCCACTCCAGCGACCGATACAGTTATATTAAATTATTCAGATACACATCACTGTACCGTTAACCCGGATCAAGGAAGCCGTCACCATGAGCCTCACCATTCGCCCAGCCGTTCGCACCGATGCCGCGCAGATCCTGGCCTTCATCACCGAGCTGGCCGAGTACGAACGTGCCCGCCACGAGGTGGTCGCCACCTTGGCCGACATCGAGCACAGCCTGTTCGACGAGGGCAGCACAGTGCGTAGCCTGATGTGCGAACGCGATGGCCGGGCAGTCGGTTTTGCCGTGTACTTCTACAGCTACTCGACCTGGCTCGGGCGCAACGGTATTTACCTGGAAGACCTGTACGTCACGCCTGAACAACGTGGCGACGGCGCTGGCCGGCAATTGCTGCGGCACATTGCCCGCGAGGCTGTGGCGAACAACTGCGGGCGCCTGGAATGGAGCGTGCTGGACTGGAACGAGCCAGCGATCGGCTTCTATCAGAAGCTGGGGGCCGAGGCGCAGGACGAGTGGGTGCGCTACCGGCTGGATGGCGAGAAGCTGGCGGCATTCGCCCGCGGGTGACCGCCGGGTTTACGCGGTCATTTGTAGGAGCGGCCTTGTGCCGCGAACGGGCTGCGAAGCGGCCCCAGGTTTCTGCGCATATGCACACATTGCCGGGGCTGCTATGCAGCCCGATCGCGGCACAAGGCCGCTCCTACAGGGACCGATGTGAGCCCGAAGGTAAAGTTACTGCCGCCGCCACACTGCCCCGGCAATGTCGACCCGCTTGGGCAGTACCTTGTTGTCGAAGAACAACTGCGCCGTACGCTGATGCGCCGCCACGATCTCATCACTCACAGGCAGCACTGGTGACGCTGGCCGGTGGCTGAAACTGCGCTGCACCACTTTTTCCGGCAAGCCCATGAACTGTGCCAGCAAGCGGATGCTGCCGGCCTCGTCGCTGCGGGTAAGCGCTTCGGCTCGGCTAATTTCGTCCAGCAATTGCCCGACAAAGGCACCATGGGCTTCGACGTAGGTGCGTGAACCCAGCATGAACGGCCCAATCAGCCCCAACCCTTGGCCGTCGGCGAGCAGCCGCGCCTTACCCTCCAGGTCGATGGCCGAGTAGAACGGGTCCCAGATTGCCCAGGCGTCCACGCTGCCCCGCTCAAACGCTGCCCGGGCATCGGCAGGTGCCAGGTACACCGGCTGAACATCGCCAATGCTCAGCCCGGCCTTGGCCAAGGCACGCAACAGCAGGTTGTGCGCGCTCGACCCCTTCTGCAGGGCAATGCGCTTGTCCTTGAGTTCACCCACAGCGCTGATCGGGCTGTCTTTCGGCACCAGGATCACTTCAGCCTGGGGCTTGGGCGGCTCGGCACCGATGTACAACAGGTCAGCGCCTGCGGCCTGGGCGAAGATCGGCGGAATATCACCGGTCGAGCCGATATCGAGGCTGCCGATGTTCAACGCTTCAAGCATCTGCGGGCCGGCGGGGAACTCGATCCATTGCACGCGGGTGTTGGCAAAGCGTTGCTCGAGCAGCCGATGCTGCTTGGCCAGCACCAGGCTGATCGAGCCCTTCTGGTAGCCAATACGCAAGGTAGCCGGGTCTGCGGCCTGGGCCGCGCTGGCCAAGGCCAGCAACAGCAGCATGGCAAGGCGTAGCATGCGCATGGGTCACTCCTTCCAGTCGGTCGAGGGTTTTTCCCACAGGTTGATCCCGCCTTCCACGGCGTACCGGTCGATGGCGGCCAACTCTTCGGCGGTAAAGGCCAGGTTGTCGAGCGCGGCCACGTTCTCGGTGATCTGCTCGGGCCGGCTGGCGCCGATTAGCGCAGAGCTCACCCGTGGGTCGCGCAGGGTCCAGGCCAGCGCCAGTTGGGCCAGGCTCTGGCCACGCTGACGGGCAATCTCATTCAGGGCGCGTGCGCGGGCGATGTTGGCTTGCGACAAATGCTGGGGTAGCAGCGAGCCACCTCCCGCACGGTTCACACGGGCATCAGCCGGGATGCCATTGAGGTATTTATCGCTGAGCAGGCCCTGGGCCAGCGCAGTGAACACGATCACCCCGGCGCCCAAGGCATCGGTGGTGTCGAGCAGGTCCCGTTCGATCCAACGGTTGAACAGGTTGTACGACGGCTGGTGGATCAGCAGCGGTACATTCATTGCCCCCAGCAACGCCGCAATTTCAGCAGTCTTGCCAGCCGAATAGGACGAGATGCCGATGTACAGCGCCTTTCCCTGGCGCACGATGTCGGCCAGTGCGATGGCCGTTTCTTCCAAGGGGGTGTCGGCATCGAAGCGGTGCGAATAGAAGATGTCGACATAATCCAGGCCCAGCCGGGCCAGGCTCTGGTCCAGGCTGGCGATCAGGTACTTGCGCGAGCTGCCCCCCTGCCCGTACGGTCCCGGCCACATGTCCCAGCCGGCCTTGCTGGAAATGATCAGCTCGTCGCGGTAGCTGTGCAGGTCCTCGCGCAGCAGTCGGCCGAAGTTGGTCTCGGCACTGCCATAGGGCGGGCCGTAGTTGTTGGCCAGGTCAAAATGGTTGATACCGGCATCGAACGCCGTGTGCAGCAAGGCGCGCTGGGTGCTGATAGGCGTGGCATCGCCAAAGTTGTGCCACAGGCCTAGGGACAGGGCCGGCAGCACCAGGCCGCTGCGACCGACACGACGGTAAGGCATGCGCGCATAGCGCTCGGGGTTGGCGGTGTAGCTCATGGTTGGCCTCGTTCGGCAAAGTGTGGGTTGGCTGGGCGTTGCAGGCCCAGATGCTCGCGCAGGGTGTGGCCCTGGTACTGACGGCGGAACAGGCCGCGACGCTGCAGCTCGGGCACCACGTGCACAGCGAAGTCTTCCAGGCCCAGGGGCAGGTGCGGCACCAGCACGTTGAAGCCATCGGCGGCGCCGCCTTCGAACCAGGCTTGCAGCTCATCGGCGATCTGCGTCGGGGTACCGACCAGGCTGTGGTGCCCTCGCCCACCGGCGATGCGCCGGCCGAGCTGGGCCAGGGTCAGCTGTTCGGTGCCGGCCAGTTCGGTCAGCAGTTGCTGGCGGCTGCGCTGGCCATCCTCGGTGGGCGGCAACTCTGGTAGCGGCCCATCCAGCGGGTAGCCGGAAAGGTCGAAGTTGCCGAGCATGCGCCCGAGCAAGCCAACGCCGACACGCGGGTCGACCAGCGCCTGGAACTGTTCGTACTTGTCCTCGGCCTGTGCCTGGCTTTGCCCCACCACCACGAACACGCCGGGCATGATCTTCAGCGAATGCTCATCTCGCCCATGGCGAGCCAGGCGGCCCTTGAGGTCGGCGTAAAAAGCCTGTGCGCGGGCCAGACTCGGCTGGGCGGTAAACACCACCTCGGCACTTTGTGCGGCCAGCTCGCGGCCGGTCTCGGACGAGCCAGCCTGCACCAGCACCGGTCGCCCCTGTGGCGAGCGGGCGACATTGAGCGGGCCTTTGACGCGAAAGTGCTCGCCCACATGGTCGAGGGCACGCACGGCCTGCGGGTGGTGGAACAGGCCACTGGCCTTGTCGCGCAAGAACGCGTCATCGGCCCAGCTGTCCCAAAGCCCTTGCACCACCTGCTGGAATTCACAGGCGCGGGCGTAACGCTCGGCATGCGGGATATGCGCCTGGCGGCCAAAGTTGCCGGCCTCGGCGGCAGCATCGGAGGTGACCAGGTTCCAGCCGGCACGGCCTGCGGACAGGTGATCCAGCGAGGCGAACTTGCGTGCCACATGGTACGGCTCGTTGTAACTGGTGGTGGCGGTGGCGATCAGGCCGATGCGTTCGGTGACTGCACTCAGCGCCGACAACAGGGTCAGTGGTTCGAAGTACACCGAGCGGGCACTGTGGCTTGCCAGGGGGTCGCTGGGGGCGGCGACGCTGTCGGCGACGAACAAGGCATCGAAGCACGCGGCTTCGGCAATTTGTGCGGTGCGCTTGTAGGTGGCGAAGTCCAGCGGGTCGTCCGGTACCTCCGGGTGGCGCCAGGCGGCCACGTGGTGACCGGTAGCCATGAGGAAAGCGCCCAGATTCATTTGGCGGGGCATGTTGTTCTCCTTGAAATCTTGATTGGGGCCGCTTTGCGGCGCATCGCCGGCAAGCCGGCTCCTACAGGGAGCGCGCAATTCATTCAGGCTGCGCTGTACCTGTTGGAGCTGGCTTGCCGGCGATGAGGCCGGTACAGGCCACCGGTCGCCACTCAGAAATCCTTGCGCAGTTGTACGCCGAAGTAGCGTCCGTCATCCCGCGGTACTGAGCGGTAGATGTAGTCGCCGCCACTGGCCAGCATCTGCGCATACGATTTGTCGCCCAGGTTCTTGCCCAGCAGGGCTACGCGCCAGCCATCGTTGTAGTCGGCCAGGGCAATGCTGGCGTTCCAGATGCCATAGGCGCCCTGCACGGTGTCCGGGTTCTGGTCGAGGCTGAACTGCACGGCGTCCTGCCAGCTGTAGTCGCTGCTCAGTTCCACATCCAGGCCGTTGTCCAGCGGGATCACGTAATCGGCGCGCAGGTAGGTCTTCCAGTCCGGCGTGAACGGCAGGCGGCCGCCATCGATGTTGCAGTTGGCCGCCGCACCGGCCGGGCAGTTGAAGTGATCGACACGGGCCTTGGTGTAGGCCACGGCTGTCGACAGCTTCAGCCGCGAGGTGGCCTGGAAGCTGGCATCCAGCTCCACACCCTGGGTCTTGACCTTGCCGGCATTCACCAGGCGGGTTACCACCTGGTTGGCCACGGTGTCGAAGAAGTTGGCCTGGTAGTTGTCGTAGTCGGTGTGGAACACAGCCAGGTTGGCGGTCAGGCGATTGTCCAGCGCCGTGCTTTTCAAGCCGATTTCGTAGGCATCCGAGGTTTCGGGTTTGAGTGCCCCGGTGTCGCGCGGCTGCATGTTGAAGAACACGTTGTAGGCCGGCCCTTTATAGCCGCGCGAGTAAGTGACGTAGCCCGTCAGGTTGTCGTTGAAGTCGTATTGCAAGCCGGTGCGCCCGCTCCAGCCGTCCTCGTCCACCGAGCCGGAACTTGCAGTAGAGGGCTGGATACCAGTCACTGCGGTGGCGGAGGTAGAGACCCGGCGGTGGTCGTACTCAAGGTCGTCGTGGGTCCAGCGCAGGCCGAAAATGGCGCGCAAGTCATCGGTGAAGTTGAAGGTGTTCTCACCGAACAGCGCGACACTGTCGTTGGTGGTGGAATAGTCGGCGCGGCCAGTGTTGGCCACGCCGCCATTGACCGACAGGCGCTGGTAGGTCTCGCTGGACGTGCCATGCATGTAGAAGGCGCCCAGCACGTATTCGTTGAACTGCCCTTTGGGCGACGTCAGGCGAAACTCCTGGCTGTACTGGTCATAGTCCACCGTGCCCTTGTCATGGGACGCCGTCACCGGCAGCAAGGCGCGGCGGTCGCCGTCCTGGTACTGGGTATTGTCCCAACCCCGCCAGGCGCTGATCGACGTCAGGGTGTAGTCGCCCAGCTGCCAGTCCAGCTGGGCCGAGAGCCCTTGGTTCTGGTCTTCGACGTGGGTCTTGAAGTCGCTGTTGATGTCGCGGTTGTGGGCGCTTGGCGTCACCGGGCGCAACTGGCTGGCGAATGCGGCGCTGGCGCTGGTGATCACGCCGCTGGGCAAGGTGTCCTCGCCCTTCATGTAGTCGGCAATCAGGGTGAGGCGCAAGTCTTGGTTGGGCTCGAACTCCAGCTTGCCGCGGGCGCCTTTGCGTTCGTAGCCATTGACGTCGTGGCCACTGGCAACGTTTTCGACATTGCCATCGTAATCGCCCCACAAGGTGCTCAAAGAGCCCTTGAGCTGCTCGCTCAGGCGCCCGCCAATACCAAAGCGCAGGCGGTTCTCGTCGCCACCGCCAAAGTGCGAATAGTCCACATAGCCTTGGGTCTGCTCGGGGATGGCCTTGCTGACCACGTTGAGTACACCCGCCGAGGCGTTCTTGCCAAACAGGGTGCCCTGCGGCCCGCGCAGTACCTCGATGCGTTCAAGGTCGAGCAGGTCGAGGGTCGACTGGCCCGGGCGGCCGAACACCACGCCGTCGACCACCGTCGCCACGGTTGGCTCGACGCCGGGCGAGGTCGAAATGGTGCCCACGCCGCGGATGAACAACGAAGTGTCCTTGTTCGAGGCGCCGGCGCGGTAATTGAGGGTAGGCACTTGCTGGACGATGCTGGCAACGTTGTTGCGGTTGTCTCGCTCCAACTGTTCGCCATCGATCACCGACACTGCCACCGGCACTTCCTGCAGCGTGGCTTCTCGGCGCGTGGCGGTCACAGTGACGGCGCCCAATGCAGTGGCCTGCGGAGCCGCTGCTTCGGCCGGCTCGGCTGCCTGGGCACCTTGGCCAAAAGCGGCCAACAGGATGGCTGCGGCCAGCGGCCGACGTTGCGTAGCGGGGAATGGTGTACGGCTTTTCTGCATGGTGCTCACTGCCTCGGGAAACCAGACCAGGCCCCTTCAGGCGGGGCCGACACGAAGTTGCTGTGGTTGTCTGGTCTCGCTCGTGCGAGTGGCAGGCGCTTGCCAACAGCTGCGCTTGTTAGCGCTAACATGAGCAAGTATCAGAGGCCTTCGCTTAGCACGTCAAATACTTAAAAGTCAGATTGATATGCAATAAAGCTATTTGCCAACCGCCTTCCCGTTAGCGCTACCATCGCGCCATTTCCCCAGGAGGCAGCCCGGTGAGCCAGGCCAAGGATCCCCCCCGCAAGCGCCGCGGCGCAGGCCGTGTCACCCTTGCCGAGGTAGCACGAGCCGCTGAGGTTTCGGCCATCAGCGTGTCGCGCTACTTCAACCAGCCAGACCAGGTGTCGCCACCTTTGCGCGAGCGTATCGAAGCTGCCGTGCAGGCATTGGGCTATGTGCCTAACCTGGTCGCCGGGGGGCTGGCGTCGGCCCGTGGGCGCATCGTCGGCATGGTGATCCCCAATATCTCCGGGCCGATCTTCGCCCAGACGATCCAGGCGTTCAGCGACACCCTCAGCCGCCATGGCTACCAGTTGTTGCTGGCGTCCAGTTACTTCAGCGAAGCGCAGGAAGAAAGCGCGGTGCGGGCGTTTCTCGGCTGGTCGCCGGCAGCGTTGGTGGTGACCAGCCATTTCCACAGCCCGGCCACAGAAAAGATGCTGGCCGACGCAGACGTGCCCGTCGTGGAAATATGGGACTACCGCCCTGAGCGGTCGCCCTTGCAAGTGGGCTTCCTTCATCACCAGGTGGGCGTACAGGCCTGCCGCTATCTGCTGGACAAGGGCCACCGGCGCATCGCTTTCGTGCAGAACAGCGCGGCCGGCGACCTGAGTGCGCTGGAGCGGCGCGATGGCTATATCGAGGCGTTGCGGGTAGCCGGGCTTGAGCCTTGGGTATTCGTGCCCTCGGCCGACTGCGCGCCGTTCGAGGCGGGCAAGCAGGCCATGGAAGCGTTGATCCGCCGCACCCCACGGCCCGAGGCGATCATCTTCGCCAATGACAACCTGGCGGCCGGCGCTGTGCTGGCCGGGCAACGCGCCGGTTTGCGCCTGCCGGAAGACATGGCCATCGTCGGCTTTGGCGACTATCCCTTCGCCAACATGCTGCTGCCCAGCCTCACCACCCTGCGCCCGCCCTCGCGGGAAATAGGCGAAGTGGCGGCGTTGCGGGTGTTGCAGCACCTGGGTGTGGTGGCGTGTGAGGGTGAAGTGCAGCGGCTGAACCTGCTGGCGTGTGAGTTGATTGCCCGCGAAAGCGCGTGAGGTGCACAGGTGCTGTGACAATCCGGCCATTGAGGATTATTCTCCTCCGGTATGTCCCACCGCCCCAATATGTGAGCGCCGAATATGAAAATCGATGACATGGACGCCTTCGTGGCGGTCATCCGTTGCCAGTCGACCAACCTTGCCGCCGAGGCCCTGCAACTGACCCAGCCGGCCATCACCCGCCGCGTGCAGAACTTCGAGGAAGACCTGGGCGCCACCCTGCTCGACCGCAACACCAAGCCACTCAAGCCCACCCCCATGGGCCTGCGGGTTTACGAGCAGTGCAAGGCGATCTTGCGTGAGATCGACTCGCTGCGCGAGCTGGTGGCCAACGACGGGGCCCCGTCCGGTACCCTGCGCCTGGGCGTGCCGCAAACCCTTGGCGATGTGGTGCTGCTCGATGCGTTGGCACAGATTCGGGAAACCTACCCCGACCTGCGCACCCAGGTCACCAGTGGCTGGGGCAGCAGCCTGATCGCACGCATGGAAAACGGCGAGCTGGATGCCGCTGCGGCACTGTTCCCGCCCGGCAAGATCTTCCCCGAGGGCATCGCCAGCCAGTCGATCGCCCGCATGCCGCTGCGGGTGGTAGCGGCCAAGGGCAGTACCGGCAAGCGCAGCCTCAAGCTCAAGGACTGCTACACCCGTGGCTGGGTGCTCAACCCTGATGGTTGCGGCTTTCGCGCGGGGTTGCAGCGCGCCCTCAGCGAACAGGGGCTGAGGCTGTCGATCAACCTGGAGACCTTTGGCACCGAGTTGCAACTGGGGCTGGTGGCCAATGGGCAGGGGCTTGGGCTGGTGCCCGAGCCCTTGTTGCATAACAGCCGCCACCGGGATGCGCTGGACGTGGTCAGTGTGACGGACTTCAAGCCGCAGGTGGATTTGTGGCTGTTCCACCCACGCTACCTGGGCAACCTGCAGGAGCCGGTCGAGCTGTTTGGCCGGGTGGCCGGGCAGCAACTGTGCGGGTGAGCTGAAAGCGCAATCCCTTGTGAGAACAACTGCCTTGTTCAAAATCCAAAAGTTCGCGCGATCACCGTGGGAGCGACCTTTCGTCGCGATTGGGCTGCGCAGCAGCCCTGGCATTCCACCGAAATAAAATAACCAACTCGCATAACTAAATATCAACGTAATTCTTACAGTTAATAATTAGCATAGAACTAAAAAGACTTTTACAGCGATCATCCATACGAATACGGTCTTAGAAACCCACCGTGTTCCAGGGATGAATACCCATGAGTCACCCCCCTTCCGCCAGCGCGCTCGCCGAACTCACCCAGGCCCTGGCCGCCAACGCCGAACGCTACGACCGCAGCGGCCAGTTCCCCGCCGACAACTTCGACCTGTTGCACCGCCACGGCCTGCTGGGTTTCACCGTGCCCCGCGCATTGGCCGGCGGTGGCGCCGACCTGGCCAGTGCGCGCCAGGTCATTGCTGCGGTCGGCAAAGGTTGCCCGTCCACCGCGCTGATCCTCGTCATGCAGTACCTGCAGCACTTTCGCCTGCAGGACGAAGAGCGCTGGCCCGAGCACCTGCGCCTGCAAGTGGCCCGCGACGCGGTGGCCGACGGCGCACTGATCAACGCGTTTCGCGTCGAACCCGAACTGGGCACACCCGCCCGCGGCGGCCTGCCGGCCACCCTTGCCCGGCGTACCGCCGAAGGCTGGCGGTTGTCCGGGCGCAAGATCTACTCCACCGGCAGCCATGGCCTGACCTGGTACCTGGTATGGGCACGCAGCGACGACCAGGACCCACTGGTGGGCGGTTTCCTGGTGCACAAGGACACCCCGGGCATCCGTATCATCGAAGACTGGGACCACCTGGGCATGCGCGCCACCTGCAGCCATGAAGTGCAGTTCGACGAGGTGCTGATCCCGCTCGATCATGCCGTCAGCGTCAGCCCGGCCAGCGCACCCCGCGCCGAGCTCGACAGCACGGGCCTTCTGTGGATGGCAGTGTTGCTGCCTGCGCTGTACGACGGGGTGGCCCAGGCCGCACGCGACTGGCTGGTGCAGTTCCTGAACCAGCGCGCGCCGTCCAACCTCGGTGCACCGCTGGCCAGCCTGCCACGTTTCCAGGACGTGGTCGGGCGTATCGACACGTTGCTGTTCGCCAACCAGAGCCTGTTGAACGCGGCCGTGACCGGGCAGGTCGATCCGCGCCACGCCGGGCAGCTCAAGCACCTGGTCAGCCGCAACGCCATCCAGGCCGTGGAACTGGCCATCGAGGCTGCCGGCAACCCAGGCCTGTCGCGGCGCAACCCGCTGGAGCGGCACTACCGTGATGTGCTGTGCAGCCGCATCCACACGCCTCAGGACGACGTGGTGCTCGGCCATGTCGGCCGTGCCGCCCTGGCGGAGGTGGCGGCATGAGCCACTCGATCATCGCCAGCCAGCTGGACGCACCGGCCAACCAATACCTGCGTGATCGATTGCCCGACCATGAGGTGATCGATATCGCCCCGGGCCAGTTGCAGCTGGACGTCTCCGCCGATGTGTTCATCGTGCGCCCCATCAATGTACGCGGTAACCGCGTGGACAACCCGCCAGCGGGCTGGCCGTGGGCGTTGCGCTGGGTGCAGGTAGTGTCCTCGGGCATCGACTTCTACCCCGACTGGGTGTTTCAGGGCCCGCCGGTCACCAGTGGCCGCGGCGCCAATGCCGAGCAGGTGGCCGAATTCGCCCTGGCCCTGGTGTTTGCCGCAGCCAAACAGCTGCCGGGCCTGTGGGTCAAGGACGCCGACTGGCGCCTGACCCCGCTGGCCCCCGTGCGTGGCCGCACCTTGGGCATCTTCGGTTTCGGCAGCATCGGCCAGAGCCTGGCACGCAAGGCAAACGCCCTGGGCATGCCGGTACTGGCGCTGAACCGCCCAGGCCAACCCATTGCCGAGGTGCCGGGCGTGCAGCGCGTCGACAGCCTGCAGCAGCTGTTTGCCGGCAGCGATCACCTGGTCATCGCCGCCCCGCTCACCCCCGCCACCCGTGGCCTGATCGACCGCCAGGTGCTGGCCCAGGCCAAACCCGGGCTGCACCTGATAAACATCGCCCGTGGCGGGCTGCTCGACCAGGGCGCCCTGCTCGAAGCCCTGGACAACGGGCTGATCGGTCGCGCCAGCCTCGATGTCACCGACCCGGAGCCGCTACCAGCGGGCCACCCGCTCTACCAGCACCCTCGGGTGTTCCTGTCACCGCACACCTCGGCCATTTCCGAGGACGGCTACCCGGCCCTGCTCGACGCGTTTCTCGACAATTTCGCCCGTTACCGCGAACAAGCACCGCTGCACAACCTGGTCGACACCCAGCGCGGCTACTGAACCCACACCTATTGGAGAACACCATGACTGCACTGTCTGTCGTCATCGCCCAGGAAAACACCGTACGCCAGCGGGTCAGCGCCGAAGAATGGGAGGTGCGTGTCAAGCTGGCCGCCGCCTACCGCCTGGCCGCGCTGTTCCGCTGGACCGACCACATCTACACGCACTTCTCGGCACGCGTGCCGGGGCCTGACGAGCACTTTCTGATCAATGCCTTTGGCTTGCTGTTCGACGAGATCACCGCGTCCAATCTGGTGAAGGTGGACGTGGATGGCACCATCATCGACGACCCGCTGGGCCTGGGCATCAACCAGGCAGGCTATGTGATTCACAGCGCGATCCACCGCGCCCGGCATGACCTCAAGGCCGTGCTGCACACCCACACCCGAGATGGCGCGGCGGTGTCGGCGCAGCGCGACGGCCTGCTGCCGATCTCGCAGCACGCCCTGGCGTACTACAGCCGGGTGGCGTACCACGACTACGAAGGCGTCGCCCTGGACCTGGACGAGCAGCAGCGGCTGGTGGCCAACCTGGGCGACAGCAACATCCTCATTCTGCGCAACCATGGGCTGCTCGCCGGGGGGGTCAGCGTGGAGCATGCCTTCCGTGAATTGCACGGGCTGGAACGTGCCTGCAACATCCAGGTAGCGGCGCAGGCCGGGGGCAACGACCAGTTGCTGCATGCTGCGCCGGCGGCGATCGCCAAGGTGCATGAGCAGTCCAAGCGGTTTTCCGACGGGTTGGGTGAAGGGATCCAGCGGCACTGGGATGCGCTGATCCGGCAGCTGGACCGGGAGGGGCTGGATTACCAGGACTGACAGGTTTGCTGTGGCCTGTACCGGCCCTATAGCCGGCCAGCCAGCTCCCACAGGAATTCCATCGGATTCAGGCCTGTGCTGGTCCTGTGGGAGCTGGCTGGCCGGCGATAGGGCCCGAACAAACACCTCATATCCCCTTGAAGGAACGCCCAATGCCTCCACTTCACATGGCCAGAAGCCTGCTGGCCTGCGCCACCCTGGCCTTCACGCTCGCCGCCTGCTCCCCCTCCGGCGAAGATGCCACCAGCAAAACCCTGAACATCGCCTTCTGGGGCGACAACACCACGCTGGTCAGCGTCGACCCGTTCCAGGTCTACTGGCTGGAGCACCGCGTACTACTGCGCAACGTCGCCGAATCGCTCACCGACCAGGACCCGGCCACAGGCCGCATCATCCCTTGGCTGGCCAGCAGCTGGGAGGTCAGCGACGACGCGCTTCAGTACACCTTCCACCTGCGCCAGGACGTCTCCTTCAGCAATGGCGAGCGCTTCGACGCCCAAGCCGTGAAAACCGCCTTCGACAGCAACAAGGCTTTCGCGGCGCAACTGCCTGCCACGTTCGGCGCCACCTACCTGGCCGGTTTTGACCATGCCGAAGTGGTCGATCCGTTCACCGTCCGCCTGGTGCTTTCACGGCCCAACGCCGGCTTCCTGCAGGCCACGTCCACCACCAACCTGGCAATCCTCGCTCCGGCCTCCTACGCGCTCACTGCCCAGGAGCGTTCGCTGGGCAAGATCATCGGCACCGGCCCGTTCATCCTCGAACACTACACCCCGGAAGTAGGTGCACGCCTGGTCAAGCGGGCGGATTATGCCTGGGCCTCCGCCAACGTCAAAAACCCCGGCGCCGCCCACCTGGACCGCGTGGACATCAGCTACATCCCCGAAGAAAGCGTGCGCAACGGCCTGTTCCTGCAAGGCAAGGCCGACATCCTCTGGCCACGCAACCCGTTTTCCGAAGTTGACCTGAAGCTGTTCCAGGCAAAAGGCGCGACCATCCAGAGCCGATCGTTGCCAGGCCCGGCGCTCAACCTCTACCCCAACACCCGCAACAACCGCCTGCTGGGCGATCGCCAGGTGCGCCTGGCCCTGCAGAAGGCCATCGACCGCACAAGCTACGCCCACACCGTATACAACGCCGAGTTCCCGGTGGTGACCGGGGTGTATGACGTGACCACGCCGTACTTCAAGCCCCAGGCCGACAAGCTGGCCTACGACCCGCAGGGCGCCGAGCGCCTGCTGGACGCCGCCGGCTGGAGCAAGGGTGACGACGGCTACCGGCACAAGGACGGTAAACGCCTGACCCTGCGTTACAACCTCACCCCCGCCGAAAGTGCCGGCGATGTGCTGGTGCAAGACCAACTGCGCAAGGTCGGCATCGACCTCAAGCTGAAAGTGCTGACCCGTGCCGAATGGGTGGCCGGCAACGCCTCAGGCAACTACGATCTCACCTCCACCTACATGACCCGCGCCGACCCGATCATCCTGCAGACCATCCTCGACCCGCGCGCCGCCAGCAGTGCCACCTTGGCCACAAACACTTACGAGCCACACACCCTGGCGCAGGCGCAAACCTTGTTCGACAGCGGCATTACCGCCACCCGCGACGATCAACGCGCCCAGGCCTATGGCCAGCTGCAAGACCTGCTGGTTGACGAAGCCTCGGCGTTCCCGCTGTACGAGCGCGTGTGGCAAGCCGCCACCGCACCACGGGTCAAGGACTTCCGCTGGACAGCCGAAGGCTTTGCCTTCCTCAGCGACATCCAGGTCGCGCAGCCATGAACCGCTACCTGATCGGCCGCATCGGCCAGGCGCTGCTGGTGTTGTGGGGCGCCTACACCATCACCTACTTCATCCTCTATCTGCTGCCCGGTGACACCCTGGCGATCATGCTCAGTGCATCGGGCATGGAAGCCGATGGCCTGTCGGCCGAGGACCTGGCCAAAGCCCGTGCCTACTACGGGCTGGACAAGGGTATCTTCGAGCAGTACTTCGACCTGCTGTGGCGGGCCCTGCACGGCGACCTGGGCCAGTCGTTGTCGCTGAACCGGCCGGTGACCGCGCTGCTGGCCGAGCGCCTGCCGCAAACCCTGGCCCTGGCCGGCTTTGCCATCGCGCTGTCGGTGCTTGGCGGCATCGGCCTGGCCTACCTCACCGCCTACCTGCAATGGCAGCCGCTGAAAGTGGCGCTGTCACGCTTGGCGTCACTGGGCTTTTCCGTACCGGTGTTCTGGATGGGGCTGCTGCTGATCCAGGTGTTCGCCTTCGGCCTGGGCTGGTTCCCGGCCACCGGCAACCAGGGCTTTGCCAGCCTGGTGCTGCCGGCCGTGACCCTGGCCATCCCCAGTGCTGCGGTGTACGCCCAGGTATTGCAGCGCGGCTTCCAAAGCGTATGGCAGGAGCCGTACATCGCCACCGCATTCGCCAAGGGACTGAGCCGTGCGCAGGTACAGGCGCGGCACGGCCTGCGCAATGCGGCCCTGCCGATCCTTACCCTGGTCGGGTTACAGGTGGGTAACACGGTGTCCGGGGCAGTACTGGTCGAGACCATATTTTCGCGCAATGGCGTCGGCCGGTTGGCCCAGGAAGCCGTGCTGCGCCAGGACATCCCGGTAGTGCTGGCGATTGTCGCGGTGTCAGCAGCGGCCTTCGTGCTGGTGAACCTGATCGTCGACCTGCTGTACCCGTACCTTGACCCCCGCATCGCCCACGCCACGAAGGTGACCTGACCATGACCGCCGATACTCACCCCCTGCGTGCCGCCGCCCCCCCAGCCACCTGGAAGCGCCGCACACGCCTGCAGCGCCTGGGCCAGGCACTCGTCCCTTTGCTGGCGCGCCCGGGCTTCAGCCTGGCGCTGCTGGTGGTGCTGTTCGCCCTGCTGGCGGCTCTCGCGCCGCACTGGCTGACCAGCTTCGACCCTTACTCCACGTCCCCCGTCGACAAGCTGCGCGCCCCTGGCGCCGTCCACTGGTTCGGCACCGACGAGCTTGGCCGCGACCTGTACACCCGCGTGGTCTATGGCGCCAGCCTGTCGGTGCAGGCCGCACTGCTGGCGGTTGGCATTGCCCTGGCAGGCGGGTTGAGCCTGGGCGTACTCGCCGGGTTCGCCGGCGGGCGCCTGGATGCCGCCCTCATGCGCCTGGTCGATGTGCTGCTGGCCCTGCCCGGCCTGCTGCTGGCCCTGGCCATTGTCACCGCCATCGGTTTTGGCACGGTGCCGGTGGCGATCGCCGTGGGCGTCGGCATCATCCCCGGCTTTGCCCGCACCACCCGCGGCGAAGTGCTGCGGGTCAAGACCTTGCCCTATGTCGAGGCCGCACGCCTGGGTGGCGCCAGCTGGCGCCGCACCTTGCTGCGGCATGTGCTGCCCAATGCCTGGGCGCCGGTGGCCGTGCTGGCCACGCTGGACTTCGGCGCCGCCATCCTGGCTACGGCCGGCCTGAGTTTCCTCGGTTTTGGCGCAGCACCGCCAGCGGCCGAATGGGGCACCTTGATTGCCAACGGCCGGCACTTCCTGATCACCGCTCCCTGGGTGTCGCTGCTGCCCGGCCTGTTCGTGGTCGCCGTGGTATTCAGCCTCAACCACCTTGCCCGCACCTTCGAGGAGCACCCACGATGAACGACCAGCCATTGCTTGTGGTACGCGACCTCAGCATCAGCTATCAGGCCTCCGGCCAGGCTACGCAGGCCGTCAAGCACCTTGCCTTCAGCCTGGCCCAGGGCGAGACCGTGGCCATTGTCGGCGAGTCAGGCTCGGGGAAGTCGACCTTGGCCAACGCCCTGCTCGGCCTGCTACCGGGCACGGCGCGCATCGACAGTGGCCAACTGTGGGTCGACGGGCTGGATGTAGTGCGCGCCAGCGAACGGCAGAAACGCCAGCTGCGTGGGCGTACCGTCGGCCTGGTGCCGCAAGACCCGATGGTCAGCCTCAACCCCACCCTGCGCATTGGCCAGCAGATCGGCGAGGCGCTAGTGCTGGCCCAAGGCGGCCGCTCGCGCAGCGTCGATGCCGATGTGCTGGAGTTACTAGCCCAGGTTGGCCTCGACAACCCGGCGGTGCGCGCCCGCCAGTACCCGCACGAACTCTCTGGCGGTATGCGCCAGCGGGTGCTGATCGCCATCGCCCTGGCCGGTAACCCACGGCTGATCATCGCCGACGAACCCACCAGCGCGCTGGACGTGACCGTGCAACGCAAGATCCTCGATCACTTGCAGCGGCTGGTGGCCGAGCGTGGCATCTCGTTGCTGATCATCACCCACGACCTGGGCATGGCCACCGACCGCGCCGACCGCCTGCTGGTGATGAAACAGGGCGAACTGGTGGAGCAAGGCCCACCCGCGCAGATCGTGCAGGCACCGCAGCACCCGTACACCCGCGCCCTGCTCAATGCCGCACCGGCATTCAGCGCTCGTCGCCAGCCCCGCCAACTGGCGCCGGGCTCAAAGCCGATCCTGAGCCTGCAGGGTGTTGGCAAAACGTTCGAATTGCCCAAGGTCAAAGGGCAGGACAAAAGCTTTGTCGCGCTGCAGGGCCTGGACTTGCAGGTTCACCCGGGGCAAACGCTGGCCATCGTCGGTGAATCCGGTTCGGGCAAGAGCACCGCCCTGCGCATTGCCCTGGGCCTGGAAACGCCCAGCCAAGGCCACGTGCTGTTCGACCAGCAGGATGTCACGGGCCACGGCTGGCGCCAGTTCCGCCCCTTGCGCCGACGCATGCAACTGGTGCAGCAAAACCCCTTCGCTGCCCTCGACCCGCGTTTCACGGTGTTCGACAGCATCGTCGAGCCGCTGGTGTCGTTTGGCCTGCTCAAAGGTGCGGCCCTGGAGCAACGCGCGCGTCAACTGATCGAGCGCGTGCACCTGCCTCTGCATTACCTGGACCGCCTGCCCCGCGAACTGTCCGGCGGCCAGCGCCAGCGCGTGGCGATTGCCCGGGCGCTGGCGCTACAGCCAGAACTGTTGCTGCTCGACGAGCCGGTCAGTGCCCTGGATGTGTCGGTGCAGGCGCAGATTCTGGCACTGCTGGATGAGCTGCAACGAGAGTTGGGCATGGCTTATGTGCTGGTATCGCATGACCTGGCGGTGGTAGCGAGCATGGCCGACCAGGTGCTGGTATTGCGCAAGGGTCAAGTGGTGGAACACGGGGCGGTGGAGCAGGTTTTCGAGCGGCCGGCGAGCGAGTATACGCGGGAGTTGATTGCTGCCATTCCTGGGCGCCCAGCCTCTGCTGCGGCTTGAGTTCTAGCGCCCCACAGCCTGATATTTTTGCCAGTTGCAAGGCTGTGGGCATCCCATCAAGCTAGATTGAAATCAGGAGGCTCTATTCATGTTTATATTTTATCAGTCTGGCAAACCCACTGCCTTGGTTCAATCTTCCAGAACTACTCGAATATTCAATCAAAGCCGACAGGCGCTCGCCATCCAATACAGATCACACTCCTCTATTAGTATAATTGCCTCAGACAAAATGCAATCCTCCGTCGTGGAGGCTCGCGGCCACGTCCTGCACTCACTGTCTTACACCCCTTTTGGCTTCAACCAAGCGACCGGGGAACTGCCTGTAGGCTTTAACGGCGAGCACTGCGACGCTGTGACAGGCATGTACGGTTTGGGCGCAGGATACCGTTGGCTTTCAACAAAATGTATGCGTTTTTCGAGCCCTGACAACCTCAGCCCTTTTGCTAAAGGGGGCATCAATGCCTACACCTATGTTCGCAACGACCCGGTTAATCTGCTCGATCTAGACGGTCACGCGCCGTCGGCTCCGATACTCCATGGAACCAAGATGCGTCGGTTCCAATACGGTTTCAGAAAAATTCAAGCATTCGATGAAAATTTTGGGGTCTATGAATCCAAACCTGGTCTTTTTAAAAAGCCCAAGCTATTGATATACACTCATGGCAACGAGAATAAAATACTAATCGACGACGTCGCCATGGGCCCATTTGAATTCGCCACATGGCTAACGAGCAAAAATATAAATCTTCAGAAATACAGGAAAGTCATTTTTGCCACTTGCCTAGGAGGCTACGGCGAATCGTTTGGGCAAAAATTCTCAAATCAGAACAATGTCAAGGTCAGCGCTATTCCCGGCATCGGCGACGCAACGATGGTAAACGGCGTAGAACCTGGCACCTTCAGTTTCGGGCTTTTATCCGAACCTTATGAAGGCATTGCGGAGACAACACCACAACGCCCACGGGCTTACTCATTCGTAGAATTCACACCACAAGACGCTAAAAAATTTCGAAGCGCATGATTGAAGAGAGCATTAAGAACGCCCCCAATGAACGGGGTTATTCCATAGCATTTGACGCAACCTAAAATGCATATTATGCATCATCGCATTGATTTTAATACCATTAAATAATATTAGCATAGAACCACAAAGCCTTTCACAACCCCGCCCCACACCCGCTAAGGTCACTCCAGACCGACCCCTTTCCTGGCGGAGGCCGTCCACCACGACCACCCCAGGAGCCTTGCACGCATGCCACCTCTCTCACCCGCACCCCTGCTTCATCTTCGCCCACGGGCCAGGTGACGCATGGCTGTCCCCATTCCCTTTGCAACACAACCCACAGGTACTCCGATGAGCAAACGACAGATCCGCCTGGGCGCCATGATCCATGGCGTCGGCCACGGCTGGGGCGAATGGCGCCACCCAGAGGCGTTGGCCGATGCCAGTGTCAATTTCGGCTTCTACAAACAGCAGGCCAAGCTGGCCGAGGCGGCAAAGTTCGACTTCGCCTTCATCGCCGACAGCCTGCACATCCACGCCCGTTCCAGCCCCCACTACCTCAACCGTTTCGAGCCGCTGACGATCCTTTCGGCGCTGGCTGCGGTTACCGAGCACATCGGCCTGGTAGCCACGGTCACGGTCAGCTACACCGAGCCGTTCCAGGTAGCACGCCAATTCGCCTCGCTGGACCTGATCAGCGGCGGGCGTGCTGGCTGGAACGTGGTGACCTCCTGGCTTTCCGGCACCGCCGACAACTTCGGCAAGGCTGAACACCCGCCGCATGCCGTGCGTTACCGGATTGCCCGTGAGCATGTGGATGTGGTCAAGGGGCTGTGGGACTCGTGGGAAGACGACGCTTTTACCCGCGACAAGCAAAGTGGGCAGTTCTTCGACCCGGCCAAACTGCACACCCTCGGCCACCAGGGCGAGTACTTCAAGGTCAAGGGCCCACTGAACATCCAGCGTTCGCCCCAAGGGCAGCCCCTGATCTTCCAGGCTGGCGTGTCGGAAGACGGTCGCAACTTCGCGGCGCAAAACGCCGACGCCATTTTTGTCAGCCCGGAATCGTTCGACGACGCTCACGCCTATTACCAGGACCTCAAGCAGCGTGCCACGCGCCATGGCCGCGACCCCGACGCACTGTTCATCCTGCCCGGCATCCGCCCCATCGTCGGCCGCAACGCCGAGGAGGTCGAGCAGCGCTACCAGCAGGCCGTCAACCTGGTGAGCATCGAGGATGCCCTGGTAGCCCTGGGTCGCCCCTTCAACGACTACGACTTCAGCCAGCATGACCTGGACGCGCCCTTCCCCGACCTGGGCACCCTGGGCAACGACAGCCACAAGGGCACCTCGGACCAGCTCAAGCAACTGGCCCGTGATGAAGGCCTGAGCCTGCGCGAACTGGCACTGCGCTTCTCGCGCCCACGCAGAGACTTCGTCGGCACCCCGGAGCAGGTTGCCGATGCCTTGCAGCACTGGTTCGAAAACGACGCTGCCGACGGTTTCATCATCAACTCGTTGCTACCCGACGGCCTGCAGTACTTCACCGAACACGTGGTACCGCTGCTGCAAGCCCGTGCCCTGGTGCGCAGTGAGTACACCGGTAAAACCCTGCGCGACAATTTCGGCCTCAGCGTGCCGGAAAACCGCAACACCCTGCGCCGCAGCCAGGCAGCGGTTGCCTGAGCCTACCCAGACAAGGAGTTTTGTTCCATGAGCCTCGAATTCATCGGCCTCATCGGCCCGCAGGAAAGCAGCGAATCCCAGGCGCCACGTGGCCCGCTGGTTGATCTTGAGTTCATCAAGGCCTTCTCCCAGGCCCAGGAATATGGCGGCTTCGACAAGGCATTGCTGGCAGTCAACACCAGTGCGCCGGATTCGATGATCCTGGCCAGCTACGTGGCAGCGCTTACCGAGCGTATCGGCCTGCTGGTCGCCCACCGCCCGGGCTTCCAGGCGCCAACTTTCGCTGCCCGCCAGTTCGCCACCCTTGACCAGCTGAGCGGGGGCCGGGCCTCGATCAACGTCATCACCGGCGGCGATAGCGGCGACCTGCAGCGCGATGGCGACTTCCTCGACAAGGATGCCCGTTATGCCCGCACCGATGAGTACCTGCAGGTACTGCGCAACACCTGGACCCGCCAGGAGCCGTTCGACCACCTGGGCACTCACTACCGCGTTGAAGACAACCTGACCCTGGTCAAACCGGTGCAGCATTTGCCCATCTACTTCTCCGGTGCGTCAGACGCCGCGGTTGAAGTGGCCGCCAAGCACGCCGACGTCTACATGATGTGGGGCGAACCGCTGGAGCAGGTACGCGAGCGCATCGCCAAGGTGCGCAAGGCTGCCGCCCGCTACGGGCGCGAGAAGCACATCCGCTTCAGCTTGTCGTTGCGACCGATCCTGGGCGGCACCGAGGCCGAAGCCTGGGCCCGCGCCGAGCGTATTCTGGCCGATGCCCAGGAACGCATCGGCATCCGTCAGGGCAACCGCCGCGAGAAAAACTTCGGCAAGAGCAACACCGGCTCCGAACGCCTGGTGCAACTGGCCAGCCAGCGCAAGGTGCATGACACCCGGCTGTGGACCGAGATTGCTGCGTTGGGCGGCGGTGCCGGTAACTCCACCTCGCTGGTAGGCACCGCAGACCAGGTGGCCGAGGCCGCATTGGCCTACTACGAACTGGGGGTGACCACCTTCCTGTTCCGCGGCTTTGACCAGCTGCGCGATGCGGTGGAATACGGGCAGGACCTCATTCCCCGTATTCGGGCGTTGGTAGAACAGCATGAGGCTGGACGCAGCACCCGCACAGCCTAGATCTCCATTCGCTTCACCAGCCTCTTCGCGGCGGTTCGACGCCTCGACATGCCCGCGAAGAGGCCGGTGCAGGCAAACACTTCCCCACACCTTACGCCAGCCTTATCAGGACCTGGCGCCTATTCGCCTGCGTGCTCCACCGTACTCCGAGGACATGATGTCTAGAACACCGCTTTTCGCCCTGCCCCTGGCCTGCCTGCTCACCCCCTTCGCCAATGCCGCCCCAACTACCGAAGACCCGCGCCTGGACACCGTCACGGTGATCTCCACCGGCCTGCGAGGCAACCAGCGCACCGTCGCCGACAGCCCGGCCCCCATCGACGTGATCAGCAGCGAGCAGCTATTGCGTACCGGCCGCGCCGAGTTGTCCGAGGCCATCTCCAAACTACTGCCCTCGTTCAACTTCGGCACCAACATTGCCGGCTTCCAGTCCGGCGTGCGGCCACTGAGCAACCGCAGCCTGGGCCCGGCCTACACCCTGGTGCTGGTCAATGGAAAGCGCCGCCACAACAGCGCCGTGCCGGCCAGCGGCTCGACCGACAACAGCGGTGCCAACGCCGTTGATATCGACATGATCCCGGTCAGCGCGGTGTCGCACATCGAGGTTCTGAAAGACAGCGCCGCCGCCCAGTACGGCTCGGATGCGGTGGCCGGAGTGATCAACATCATCCTCAAGAGCGCCAGCAGCGGCGGCCACTACGAAAGCAGTTACGGCCAGCTGTACAGCGGCCAGGGCGAAACCATCAAGCTGGCGGGCGACCAGGGCTTCAGCCTGGGTGACGGCGGTTTCCTGCACCTGTCGGGCGAGGCACGCAAGCGCGGCACCGCCAACTGGATCGACAAGGCCGCCCCCGATTACCGCGCCTACTTCGAAGACGACCGCCAGGCCGCCTGGGACCACCGGGCGGTGAAGAACGGCGACCCTGACCTGCGCGCCTTCAACCTCGGTTACAACGCCGAGTTGCCCATCAGCGACGATTTGAAGCTGTATTCATTCGCCACTTATGCCGAGCGCAAGCTGGAGGCTTTCAACAACTACCGCCTGCCCAACAGCAACGCCTCGATCCCGGAGTTGTTCCCCGACGGGTATTTCCCGCTCAACAACATCAAGGACACCGACTACCAGTGGCTGCTCGGCGCACGTGGCGCCGCCGGTGCCTGGGACTGGGACCTGTCCACCACCTACGGGCGCAACAAGAACCAGCAGTCCAGCGACCTGACCATCAACCCCACCTACGGCCCGGCCTCACCAACCTCGTTCGATGACCTGGCGACGTTGCAGTTCGACCAGTGGGTGAACAACCTGGACATCACCCGCGCCTTCGATGGCCTGTTCGGCCTGGCGGTACCGACCCGCGTCTCGGCCGGCCTGGAGCACCGCTGGGAGCGCTTCCGGACCTTCGCCGGCGACCCAATCGCCTACAGCGTCGGGCCCTACACCTACCCGGCTACCCTGGCAGACGGGCGCCCCAACCCGCTCTATGCGCTGGCCAACGGCCAGACCGCCGTGGGCGCCCAGGCTGCGCTGACCATTCGCCCGGAAGACGAGGCCGATGTGAAGCGCAACAACTATGCCGCCTACATCGACCTCGGCCTGGACCTGACGCCGCGCTGGTACCTGGGCGCCGCCGCGCGCGTCGAGCACTACGACGACGACTCGGGCAACACCGCCAGCTTCAAGCTCAATTCACGCTATGAACTGAGCGAAACCGTGGCGGTACGCGGCACCCTGGGCAGCGGCTTCCGCGCCCCGTCGCTGACCCAGAGCGGCTACACCGTCAGCGACAACCGCACCGCGCTGGACGCCGACGGCAATGTAGTGCCGGCCTTGCGCCGCACCGTGGCGCCCGGCAGTGCCGCCGCGCTGGCATTCGGCGGCGACAAGCTCGACCCGGAGAAATCGCGCAACGCCGGCCTTGGCCTGACCTGGCAACCGGCGCGCCGCACCAGCGTTACCCTGGACACTTACCTGATCGACATTGACGACCGCATCCTGCTCACCGAAAACCTCTACGACCGGCAGAACGGTGCCGGTGCCATTGGCGACATCCTCGAATCGCTGGGCCTGGCACGCACAACCTGGATCAACTACTACACCAACGCCTTCGACACCCGCACCCGCGGCCTCGACCTGGTGGGCGACCACACCAGCGAGTTCGGTGCCTGGGGCGATGTGCGCTGGACCTTGGGCTTCAACTGGAACAAGACGACCGTACGCGGCACCCGGGGTACGCCCGCAGCGCTGGCCGCCGCCGGTATCGACGTGGTCGGCCATGGCCGCGAGGGCGACCTGGTGGCAGCCTCGCCGAGAACCAAATGGGTACTGGGCAGCCAGTGGTTGCTGGGCAGCTTCACCGGCACCTTGCAGACCACCCGCTACGGCAAGGTCGAAACCTGGCAGCAGAACCAGGCCCAGGACCGCACCTTCGGCGCCAAGTGGATCACCGACCTGGACCTGTCCTACCTGCTGTTCGACAGCCTGACCGTCAGTGTGGGTGGCACCAACATCTTCAATGTGCGACCCGACAAGAACGGCGTGTACAACGCCAACGGCAACCAGGCGGCGTACGGCAACCCACCGTTCCACCCAGGTGGCGGCTATTGGTACACCAAGCTGGCCTATGACTTCTGAAGCATCTGCACATTTGCTCCTGGCCTGTGGGAGCGGGTTCACCCGCGAAGCATCCAACCCGGTGCATGGCACCGGCAAAGCCGGTGTTCGCGGGTAACCCCACTCCCACAGGTGTACCTTGCACCTTCGGTACTTGGCAATTGACGCAAACCCCGCCCCCATGCTCTCCTTATGCCTCACGTTCAGGTGCCCCCACAGGGGGTGAAACGGGAAACCGGTGCGTCCCAGGCCCTCCATCAGGGCCGGACAAGGCCGGTGCTGCCCCCGCAACGGTAAGCGAGTGAAGCGTCTGTACCACTGTGCCATGTAGTCCGGCATGGGAAGGTGACGCTTTCCAGGAGCCCTGCTCCTCCTCGCAAGCCCGGAGACCGGCCTGGCGTTCATGAACACCCCGCGGTGGGCGGGCGCTGTTGCATTCCCCTGGGCGGCCACGCATCGGGGATGCCGCGCTTGCCCGTTGCCAACAAAAAGCAGAGGAACGCGTCATGCCCGTCACCAGCACCAAGCAGCACAGCCTTGCCACACCCGTCACCCTCAGCCAGCGCGTCGTCATCGCCGTCGGCGCCAGCCTGCTGGGCCTGTGCCTGGTGTACTTCGCCGGCTTTTCGCACATCGAGGCCGTGCACAACGCCGCCCACGACACCCGCCACAGCGCCGCCTTCCCCTGCCACTGAGTACGCCTGATGATCACGCGCATTGCCCGTACCGCGGGCTTCAGCGGGCTGCTTGCGGCCCTGCTGCTGACCCTGCTGCAAAGCTTCTGGGTCGCCCCGCTGATTCTTGAGGCGGAAACCTACGAATCCTCGGCCCCGGCCGCACAGCACGAACATGGTGGCGAAGTGGCCGCCCATGAGCACAGCGCCGAAGCCTGGTCGCCGGAAGACGGTTGGCAGCGGGTGCTGTCCACCACCGGGGGCAACCTGGTGGTCGCAGTCGGCTTCGCCCTTATTCTCGCCGCCCTTTACAGCCTGCGCGAACCGCAGCGTGCCGGCACCGGTGCGCTGTGGGGCCTGGCCGGTTTTGCCGTGTTCTGCCTGGCCCCGACGTTGGGGCTGCCACCGGAGCTGCCCGGCACTGCTGCCGCCGACCTGGGGCAACGCCAGGCCTGGTGGATTGGCACGGCCAGCGCCACGGCCCTTGGCCTGGCCTTGCTGGTGTTCGCCCGCCACTGGCTACTGAAGGCGCTGGGCGCCGTGCTGCTGGTAATCCCCCATGTAATCGGCGCTCCGCAGCCCGAAGTACATGAAAGCCTGGCCCCCGAAGCACTGGAGACCCAGTTCAAGATGGCCTCCTGGCTGACCAACGCTGCCTTCTGGGTAGCCTTGGGCCTGCTCAGTGCGTGGCTGTTCCGCCGCTCCAGCCAGGCCTGATGTCGGCGTTCTACGCCGGCTTCGGCTGCCGCCGGGGCTGCCCGGTGGACACCCTGCAAACCCTGCTGCACCAAGCCCTGGCTAGCCAGGGCCTGGCGCTTGCCGACCTGCGCGGCATTGCCAGTATCAGCCTCAAGGCCGACGAAGCCGGCTTGCAGCAACTGGCCGAACGCCTTGGCTTGCCTTTGGTGCTGTACCATAGCGCGCAACTGCAAGCCTTTGAGCCGCTGCTCAGCCACCGCTCTGCCACAGCCCATGCCCACAGCGGCTGCTGGGGCGTAGCCGAAAGCGCGGCGCTGGCCCTCGCCAGCGAGCAGCCCGGGAGCACAGCCCGGTTGCTGCTGACCCGCCAGGTACTGGGCCCGGCGACCCTCGCCCTGGCCTGCTGAACAATTCGCTCCTCTTTCTTGCAAGGACTTTCCATGACGGTGTATTTCATCGGTGCCGGCCCCGGCGACCCGGAACTGATCACGGTCAAGGGCCAACGGCTGATCCGCCAGTGCCCGGTGATCATCTATGCCGGCTCACTGGTACCTGCTGCCGTGCTCGACGGCCACCAGGCCGAGACCGTGATCAACAGTGCCGAGTTGCACCTGGAGCAGATCATCGCCGCCATGCGCAGCGCGCACGAACAAGGCCAGGACGTGGCCCGGGTGCACAGCGGCGACCCCAGCCTGTACGGCGCCATCGGTGAGCAGATCCGCCACCTGCAGGCGCTGGGCATCGATTACCAGATCATACCCGGGGTCACGGCCACGGCGGCCAGCGCCGCTCTGCTTGGCTGCGAGCTGACCCTGCCACAGGTCGCGCAGACGGTGATCCTCACCCGCTATGGCGACAGTTCGCCAATGCCACCCGGCGAACAACTGGGCGACCTTGCGCGCCATGGCAGCACCCTGGCGATTCACCTGGGGGTCAAGCACCTGTCGCGAATCGTCGAACAACTGCTACCGCACTATGGCGCGCACTGCCCGGTGGCGGTGGTCCATCGTGCCACATGGCCTGACCAAGACTGGGTGCGCGGCACCCTTGGCGATATCGTCGAGCGCGTCGCAGCCAAGGATTTTCGCCGCACGGCGCTGATCCTGGTAGGCCATGTGCTCGGGGACACTCCATTCGCCGAGTCGGCCTTGTACCGTGCCGGGCACGCGCACCTGTACCGCCCTGGCGACTGAGCATTGCCAGCATTGCCACGGGCGTAGCAGACTCCGGGTTCCCGCCTGCGAACAGGAGTCACACCCATGCTGGAATTACGCCCCAACTGCGAGTGCTGCGATACCGACCTGCCGGGCGACAGCCCCGATGTGCTGATCTGCTCCTTCGAATGCACCTTCTGCCGCGCCTGCGCCGATACCCGCTTCAAGGGCCGCTGCCCCAACTGTGCCGGCCAGCTGGTGGCCCGCCCGACGCGGGTCGGCCAGGCGCTGGTCAATAACCCCGCTGCCACCCAACGCGTGAACAAAGCACACGCTGCTTGCGCCTGACTCCACACCTCAAACCAGGCATTGCCGCTTTGATAGGGTGATGCCTTTCCCGTTGCTTGTAGGACTTTTCAACAACAAGCGCGCGGATTATCAACACTTCTATACTCGGCATTACCAAACCTCGGGATTGGTCGTATCTTGCAGCGCTTCCGATTAACCCACTTGCAGACGTATTCCTGAGTGTTCCAGGAAGCGGACCACATCTTGACAGGAGTTTTCCACATGACAACCGTGCTGATCGTCGACGACCACCCCATTGTCCGACTGTCTTTGCGCCTACTACTGGAGCGTGAACGTTTTCATGTCGTTGGCGAGGTGGGTAACGGCAGCGAAGTGGCGCAGGTAGCCCGCGACCTGCGCCCGGACGTGGTAGTGCTCGACATCGGCCTGCCCGGCCTGGACGGCATGGAAGTGATCAAACGCCTGCAGTGCCTGGAGCCAGTGCCCAAGATCATGGTGCTGACCGGCCAGGCCACCGACCTGTACGTGCGGCGCTGTCTGGATGCCGGCATCGGCGCTTTCGTCACCAAGGAAGAAGACCACGAAGCGCTGCTGTTTGCCCTCAAGGCCCTGGTCAAGGGCTATTCGACCTTCCCGCAAATGTCGGTCAACAGCAACTCGCTGGAGAGCGAACCGGTACGCCTGGCCAGCCTGTCGAACCGTGAAATGGAAGTGCTGCGGCGCCTGGCGCGCGGCGAAAACAACAAAAATATCGGCACCTGCATGAACCTGAGTGCCAAGACCATCAGCACCTACCGGGGCCGTATCATGGAAAAGCTCAAGACCGAATCGCTGGTTGAAATGGTCGACCTGGCCAAACGCAACAGCGTCTACTGAGCGCTCGGCCGCCATGAAGCGCCTGCTGGCGTGCATGCTCCTGGCCATCGGCCTGTCCGGCCCCGCCGCGCTGCTGGCCGACAGCGAACCTCGCCAACTGCTGGCGCGCTCGGTCAGTGCCGCAGCGCCGTTGCAACTGTCCAGGGAAGACCGGGAGTGGCTGAAGCAACGCCAATACCTGGTGCTGGGCAGTTCGCGTCCCGACTATCCGCCCTTCGAACTCAACGCCAGCCAGCAGGACTACGAAGGCATTAGCGCAGACTACGCCGGCATCATCGCCGAGCAGCTGGGCATAAACGTCGAAGTACGGCGGTTCGACAACCGCCACGAGGCCATCGCTGCGTTGCGTGAGGGCAGTATCGACCTGCTGGGCAGCTCCAATGCCTTCGAGGCGGCAGATGCCCAGCTTGACCTGAGCACCCCGTATGCCGACGACATGCCCGTCATCGTCACCCGCGAAGGAACCAGCCTGAAGAACAAACCCGACCTCGCCGGCCTGCGCCTAGCGATGGTCGATCACTACCTGCCGGCCAGCACCGTACGCAATCTGTACCCCAAGGCGCAGTTAAGCCTGTACCGCTCGACCCTGGCCGGGCTGGCCGCTGTCGATCTGGGCGAGGCCGATGCCTACCTGGGCGATGCCATCAGTACCGATTTCACGATTGGCAAGAGTTACCAGGGCACGCTCAGAATCGACCACTTCTGCCAGGTCCCTGCGGGGGCATTTGCCTTTGCCCTGGCCAGCGACAACCCTCGCTTGCGTCGGTTGGTCGACATGGCGCTAGCCCGCATCACCGACAGCGAGCGGCTGAATATCCTGCGCCGCTGGAGCAGTGGCCACACCAGCCTGCTGCTGCAGCGTCACCTCACCGCCTTGAGCAAGGAAGAGGAAGCCTGGATCGCGGCCCACCCCAACATCAATGTCTTGGTCAACACCTCGTTGGCGCCACTGACGTTCAACGACGCCGAACACCGCCCAACCGGCATCACCCTGGACCTGCTGAAACAGATTTCGCTGCGCACAGGGCTGCACTTCAGCGCGGTCGAAAGCGATTCGGCGCAGGCAATGGTCGAGCGTCTGGCCCGTGGCGATGCACAAATGATTGGCGCATTGGGCTATGGCGCGGATCGCGCGAAACAACTGCGCTTTACCCGCCCCTACCTGGTCAGCCCACGCGTTCTGGTTACCCTTAGCGACAGTACTTTCCCGGCACAGGCCAAGGCGCTGGATGGTCAGCGCATCGCCGTGGTACGCGGCTCGCCGCAGCGGGCGCTGCTGCAACAACGCTACCCGCAGGCCCGGCTGGTGGAAGTGGACAACCCGCTCGGTCTCATGGAGGCCGTGGCCGGGGGGGCTGCCGACGTTGCCCTTAGCAGCCATATCAACGCCGCCTACTACATCAGCCATGTTTTCAAGGGCCGCTTGCGCATCGCCAGCGTGCTGGACGACGACCCGGCCATTGCCGCATTCGCCGTGGCCGCGGACCAGCCGCAGCTACAGGCCATCCTCGACAAGGCACTGCTGAGCATTCCACCCGAAGAGCTCGACCAGCTGGCCAACCGCTGGCGCACCAGCACCTTGGTCAGCGATAGCCCTTGGCGCGACTACCGCACCCTGGCCTTGCAGGTACTGGTTTTGTCGGCCCTGCTGCTGGCGGGCGTGGTGTTCTGGAACAGCTACCTGCGCAAGCTGATCAACCAGCGCACCGAGGCCCAGCACGCGCTGCAGGCGCAGCTGGCCTTGAGCCGCGGCCTGCTCGAACAGCTGCGCCAGACCAAGGACGACGCCGAACAGGCCAGCCAGACCAAAAGCACCTTCCTGGCCACCATGAGCCATGAAATCCGTACCCCGATGAATGCCGTGATCGGCCTGCTGGAGCTGGCCCTGGAAGACAGCCGCAAGGGGCGTTGCGACGCCCAGACCCTTCAGACTGCCCATGACTCGGCCATCGGCCTGCTTGAGCTGATTGGCGATATTCTCGACATTTCCCGCATCGAATCTGGGCACATTACCCTGCAACCGGTACCCACAAACCTGGTCGAGCTGGTACGCGCTACAGTACGGGTGTTCGAAGGCAACGCTCGGGCCAAAGGCTTGTATCTGCACGCAGCACTGCCTGCCGAGCCGGTCTGGGTGCTGGCAGACCCGCTGCGGCTCAAGCAGATCCTGTCCAACCTGATCAGCAACGCCATCAAGTTCACCGACCGCGGCGAGGTACAGGCCAGTTTGCTGATACCTTCAAATGGGGGGGACAGTAGCCAGTCTATCGACCTGTCTGTGCGTGACACCGGCATCGGCATCAGCCCCGTTGATCAGGCCCGGCTGTTCAACACCTTCGTGCAGGCTGATGGACCGCGAGCACGCCAAGGGGCGGGCTTGGGGCTGGTGATCAGCCGCACCTTCGCCGAACTCATGGGCGGCAACTTGAGCCTGCAAAGCGTCGAAGGTGTCGGCACCAAGGTGCAAGTCAGCCTGCAATTGCCAGCCTGCCCGGCACCGCAACCTGTTGAGCAGCACACCCCGGCAGCCGAAAGCAGCAGTGGCCCGCTGGATATCCTGGTAATCGACGACTACCCTGCCAACCTGCTGTTGCTGGAGCGACAACTGCACACCCTGGGCCATCACGTGACCCAGGCAGAAAATGGCCAGGTCGCGCTGGAGCGCTGGCAGGCAGGGCATTTCGACCTGGTGATCACCGACTGCAGCATGCCGGTGATGGACGGCCACGAACTCACCCGCCGCATTCGCAGCCTTGAAGCCGAACGCGGCCTGCCGGCGTGCCAGATCCTCGGCGTGACTGCCAATGCCCAGGCCGAAGAACGTGACCGATGCCTGGCCAGCGGCATGAACGAATGCCTGTTCAAACCGATCGGCCTGAGCACCCTCAAGGCTCACCTGCCCCAAGCCCGCAGCGCCCCAGAACCGCCACTGCGCAGTAGCGGCTTCAACCTGGCTGAACTGCGCCACCTGACCCAGGACGACAGGCAACTGACGCGGCATCTGCTGGAACAGCTTTCAATAAGTGTCGGCGAAGATCTCGCCTCTTTGCGCGCGTTGGCACCCGAGGCCTCCGATGAGGCCGTTCGCACCCTGGCTCACCGCATCAAGGGCGGCGCGAAGATGATAAGGGTGCGCGGCGTGGTCAAGGATTGCGAAGCCATCGAGAACGCTCATGCGCGGGGCCTGCCAACGGTTGATCAGCGTGAACAACTGCAAATCAGCCTGCAAGCCCTGCTGAACGAGCTGAGCGACGCACTCAATGCAGTTGAAGCGTCGAGCTGATCTGGCTGATGGCATCCACCACGTGCCGCGAACCCTGCTGGATTTCCATGATCACCGTACCGGCCTCATTGACCAGTGCAACCCCATGACCGGTGCGGGTCAAACTCGACTGCATGCTGGCCACGGCCAGCAGTGACAGGTCGTGGTTCTGCCGCACGACATCGACGATTTCCAGGGTGGCCTTGCTGGTCCGCGCCGCCAGGTTGCGCACCTCGTCGGCCACCACGGCAAAACCGCGCCCGTGATCCCCGGCGCGGGCCGCCTCGATGGCCGCGTTCAGGGCCAGCAGGTTGGTCTGGTCGGCAATGCCCCGTATGGTCAGCACGATCTGGCCGATCACATCTGACTGCTTGCTCACGGCATCGATGCTGCGTGCAGCCTCGTTCAGCTCATGGGAAATCTGCTCGATCACCTGCACCGTCTGCTGCACCACCTCGGTGCCCTTGCGCGCACAGGCATCGGTCTGCATGGAACTGGCATGGGCGGCGTCGGCGGCGGTTTGCTGGGTACTGACCTGACGGGTGATGTCACTGGCGAACTTCACCACTTTGTACAAGCGGCCCTTGCTGTCGAATATCGGGTTGTAGGAGGCCTCCAGATAGACCATCTGGCCCTGCTTGTTGATGCGTTCGAAGCGGTGCGAATGGTACTCGCCGCGGTTGAGCGATGCCCAGAACTCACGGTACTCGGCCGATTCGCGCTCCTGCGGCAGGCAAAACAACCCGTGATGGCGGCCAACTACCTCGTCCAGGCGATAGCCCATGGTGTCGAGGAAGTTCTGGTTGGCCTTGATCACACGGCCTTGCGGGGTGAACTCGATCACTGCCATGGAGCGACCGATGGCCTTGAGCAGGCTCTCGCTCTCGTGCTCCTGCACGACCCGCTGACTGATGTCGGCTGCCACCTTGATCACGCTGGTTACCTGGCGCTGTTCGTCCAGCACCGGCATGTAGCTGGCCTCCAGCCAAACCTCGCGGCCGGCCTTGTCGAGGCGTTCGAACGTACCGCTGATCGCCTTGCCCTGGCCCAGTTCACGCCACAGCTGCTGGTACTCGGCAGTTTGCGCATAGCCCGGTTCGCAGAATAACCGATGGTGTTTGCCCCGCAGCTCGTCTGCGCTGTAGCCCATGGCCTGGCAAAAACGCTCGTTGGGCATCGAGGATGGTGCCATCAGGGGCGAACTCGATCATCGCCATCGAACGGCTGATCGCCGCCAATTTGGCTTGCGTGCCGCTCAAGGCCTGGTGAGTGCGCTGGATCTCAACCAAATCGGATTTGCGATGGAAATCGAACATGACGCCGGGCTCCTTTATGCGCGGTGTCCTGAGCATAGATCGCCGTTGGCGCCGTGCAAGCACAGTGCTATCACTTTAGGATTACTACATTGATATGACAGGACGCGCCTGCACAGCCACGAGTTCTCGCTACGAACTCTCGCGCACCATCAGCTCAAAGCCCAGATCCTGTTGCGTATCCGCCACCCGCTTGCCATCGAGCAACGCCAGCAGCGCCTGCGCCGCGCCACGCCCGACTGCGGCCCGGGGCGTGCGAATCGAGGTCAGGCGCGGCACCATGTGTGCCGAAGCGGGCAAGTCGTTGAACCCCACCATGGCCACCTGACGTGGCACTTCCACCCCTTGGCGCAGTGCCTGCAGCACCGCCCCTTGGGCCAGGTCGTCGTTGCAGAAGAAGATACCGTCGACATCCGGCGACTGTTGCAGCAACTGGCTGAACAGCACACTGCCCAAGGCAATCGACGAAGGCTCCGGCGCCAGTACCTCCAGCTCGGCCGCCTGCAAACCGGCCTCGGCCAACGCCTGGCGGAAACCTTCGGCCCGCTGCATTACCCGTGGATCGAGCTGCGCGGCAATGAACGCCAGGCGTTTGCGCCCACGCTCGATCAAATGCCTGGCCGCAGCGCGCCCGGCCTGCTGCTGCGAAAAACCCACCGACAATGCCCCTGGCTCGCCATTGAGCTCCATCATGTGCACACACGGCACACCGCTGGCGGCCAGCATCTGCCGCGCCGCGTCGCTGCGCTCGAAACCGGTCAACAGCATGCCGCAGGGCTGGTAGGCCAGGTAATTGCGGATCAGATTCTCTTCTTCGGCAAGGTCGTAGTGATAGTTGCCAATCAGCACTTCGAGGCCACGCGGGCGCATGACCTCGTGAATGGCTTCCAACGTGTCGATGAACAATTGGTTGGACAACGACGGGATCAACACCACCACCGACTGGCTGCGGGCCGAGGCCAGGGCGCGGGCCGCCGGGTTGGCCACGTAGCCCAGGCTCGCCGCTGCAGCGACGACCTTTTCGACCAGTTCAGGCGCAACCGTGCTGACCCCGCGCAGGGCGCGCGAGGCGGTAATCGGGGAAACCCCGGAAAGCCTGGCAACTTCGGCCAGGGTGGGACGACCTGTAGTACGGGAGCCGGTGCGGGACATGGATGTTGTAATTTTACTACTTGCAAGGATAGGGAACGGCCACTAAGGTAGCGCTGTCTCAGGACGCAGGCAATGTAATCTTTGGCAGCAGCCCGCACGCGCTCGCTACCAGGCGTCCATACTGCGTAAGGACAAGACCAATAACACCGGGGAGGTGGCTGTTCGTCGGCGACGAGACAGCGCTATCTCACCCCGCAGGAGGTACTGATGAATTCTCCCCTGTCCGCCATCGTGGTGATGGGCGTGGCCGGTTGCGGCAAAAGCTGCATCGGCGCTGCCATTGCTGCCCGAAGCGGCGGCCGCCTGATCGAAGGCGACGCTTTCCACCCTGCCGAAAACATCCGCAAGATGAGCGATGGCATCCCGCTGGACGACAGTGACCGCGCCGGCTGGCTGGTGCGCCTTGGCCAGGAGTTGCAGGCCACCACCCAGGCTGGGGAGCGCCCGATCCTGACCTGCTCGGCACTCAAGCGCCGCTACCGCGACACCCTGCGCGATGCCATGCCGGGGCTGGTGTTCGTGTTCCTCGAACTGTCGCCCGCCGAGGCGGAAAAACGCGTACTGGCCCGGCCCGGCCACTTCATGCCGGCTAGCCTGATCGACAGCCAGTTTGCCGCTCTGGAATCGCCACGCGGCGAGCCACTGACGCTGGCGCTGGACGCTACCCAGCCCATAGAAGCACTCGCCGAAGCGGTGGACCGCTGGCTAAAGCGCTGTGGTGAGCAGGGGCTAGCGCAAACCGCCTGACTCCGGCGGCTTTCCCGGCTCACCAAAGACAGCGCTACCTTGCCCCGTGAGTGCGGGCAAAGTTCCAAAACGCTACGCCAAAAACAACGATAAGATCGAGGCCTTCAAACCATGTTCGGACTGGCTACTGACACCTTCCTGCTGCTCGATGCGCTGGTTACCATCGTCGGGCTGATCCTGCTGATCACCCACTTCAAAGTGCACCCCTTCGTCGCCCTCACCCTTGCGGCCGGCTTCCTTGGCCTTACCTCCGGCATGCCGGTGGCCAAGGTAATGAAGTCGTTCCAGGATGGTTTTGGCGGTGTGCTCGGCTTCGTCGGCATCGTGCTCGCCCTGGGCACCATGCTGGGCAAACTGATGGCCGACTCTGGGGGTGCCGACCAGATTGCACAAACCCTTATCCGGGCCTTCGGCAAGAAGAACGTGCATTGGGCGATGATGTTTGCCGCCTTCCTGGTGGGCATTCCGCTGTTCTTTGAAATCGGCTTTGTGCTGCTGATTCCGCTGGTGTTCATCGTGGCGCGGCGCTCCGGCGTATCGCTGGTCAAGATCGGCATCCCGCTGCTGGCCGGCCTGTCGGTGGTGCACGGCCTGGTGCCGCCACACCCGGGCCCATTGCTGGCGATCGGTATTTTCCACGCTGATATCGGCAAGACCATCTTCTACGGCCTGATCGTCGCACTGCCCACCGCGATCATCGCCGGGCCGCTGTTCGGCAATTTCATTTCCCGCTACATCCCGGGCAACCCGTCCCAGGAGCTGATGGACCAGATCGCCAAGGAGTCCGACCAGGGCAACCTGCCAAGCTTCAGCATCACTCTGATTACCGTGCTGCTACCCGTAGCGTTGATGTTGCTGAAAACCTTCGCCGACGTGGTACTGCCGGCCGAGCACATCGTGCGCCAGTGGATGGACCTGATCGGCCACCCCATTACCGCCCTGCTCGCGGCCCTGCTGCTGGCCTTCTACACCTTTGGTTCGGCCCGCGGCTTCAACCGCCAGCAGATCATGAAGATGCTTGACCAGAGCCTGGCCCCCACGGCCGCCATCGTGCTGATCGTGGGTGCTGGCGGCGGCTTCAAGCAGATGCTGGTGGACACCGGCGTGGGCAACGTGATCGGGCAGATGGCCGTGCAGGCAGAGATTTCGCCCATCATGCTGGCCTGGCTGGTGGCAGCGGTAATCCGCATCGCGACCGGCTCTGCCACGGTCGCTACCATTACCGGTGCAGGTATTGTCGCACCGGTAATCGAACTGGTCCCGGGTGTGAACCGTGAGTTGCTGGTGCTGGCCACCGGTGCTGGCTCGTTGATCCTGTCGCACGTGAACGACGCCGGCTTCTGGCTGGTGAAGCAGTATTTCAACATGACCGTAGCGGAAACCTTCAAGACGTGGAGCATGATGGAAACCATCCTCTCGGTGGTTGGCATCATCTTCATCATGTTGTTGGCGCAGGTGGTGTAACCGTTTATCGGGGTAATGGCACCTTGATGCTTTGGGTAGGGCCAAAGGAAATCATGAGACCTATCCGAAGCAAAGGAGCCTGCCATGCCCCGCTCAAGCATTCTGCTGATTGCCCTGCTCGCCTCGCCAATGGCCCTGGCCGCCGGCACTGGCCCCACCTACCCTGACGACCCACACAACCCGGCGCCACGGCCGGGCGTGGACAGCACCCTCAACCCGATCGAAAAGCCCATGCCGCGGGATACTGACACGCGCATCCAAGGTAACGACCCGGAAAGCCCACCGGCCAAGCAGAATGACAACCGCGATCTGCCGGGGATGGATGGCAGTGGCTCGGAGGGTAGCGGATATCAGGGAAACAGCGGTACCAGTACAGGCAACCCCTGACTACGCTAACCAGTGGTCCACCTTAAAAAATCGCAGGGGTTGGTGTATGCCTGTACTGGCCTTTTCGCGGGCATGCCCGCGAAAAGGCCGACATGGGCAGTAAAGATTGATCAATTACCACTGGCGTTTGTCTGGGCGTGTCAGCCCCAGCTTCTCGATCCTGTAACGCAACATGTCCCGCGACAACCCTAGCATCCGCGCCGATTTGGTCACATTCCAGTCCGTACGGTCCAGGGTCTTGCACACCAGGTCGCGTTCCATGTCCGGCAGGCTGGTGCCTGGCTCCGGGTCGTGCCGTGGCATCTCGAACATCGCTGGCGCCGGTTGCTGAACCAATGGCTCGTCAATCAAGGTCATGCACAGGTTCAACTGGTGCGCCTGCACCACCTCGTTCGGCGCCAGCAGCACGGTCTGCTCCAGCATGTTGCGCAGTTCGCGCACGTTTCCAGGCCAGCTATAGCCCAGCATCAGGCTCTCGGCCTCGGCGGAAAACCGCAGATTCGGCTTGCCGTAACGCCGGCCATGGTGGGCCAGGAAATGCCTTGCCAGTAACAGGATGTCCTGGCCACGGGCATACAGGCGCGGCACCTTTATGGCGATTATGCGCAGGCGGAAGAACAGGTCGCGGCGGAACTTGCCCTGCTGCACCATCTGCTCCAGGTTGCAGTTGGTGGCACTGATCACCCGCAGGTCTACCTTGCGCTCCTTCACCGCACCAATCCGGCGGATACTGCGATCCTCCAGCAGCTTGAGCAGTTTGGCCTGCAGCACCAGGTCCATTTCGCCGATTTCGTCGAGGAACAAGGTACCGCCGTCGGCGGCCTCTACCAAGCCCAGCCGTCGCTCCTTGGCATCGGTGAATGCGCCCTTCTCGTGGCCGAACAGTTCGGCTTCCAGCAGGTTGGCAGGGATTGAGGCGCAGTTGAACTCGATGAATGGGCCTTTGGCGCGAGAACCATCAAAATGCAGGGCGCGCGCCACCAGCTCCTTACCCGTCCCGGTCTCACCTTCGACCAGCACCGGTGGCAAATCGTCGCTGGCCATACGCCGCTCGGCATCCAGCACCTGGCGCAGGGTGTGCTTGAGGGTGAGCATCACCGACGATTCGCCGATCAACGCCTGCAACCCGGACTTCTGCGCCTCGCGCTCCTGGTAGAACGACAGCGTGCGCTCCATGCGCTCGGCAGCCAGTGCCTTGTCCAGGGTCAATTTGAGCTCGGCAAGCACTACCGGCTTGGTCAGATAATGGAAGGCGCCCTCCTTCATCGCCTGCACGGCATCTTCGACATTACCGTAGCCGGTCATCATGATCACTTTCAGGCCCGGCACCTGCACCACCAGGCTGCGCAGCAGGTCGTGCCCGCTCATGCCTGGCAATGAGTTGTCGGTCAGCACCGCGTCGGGCTGGGCCCGCTTGACCTGCTCCAGCGCAAGCTCGGCGCTGTGGCACACGGTGACCTCGAAGCCCTTGAGGCTGAGGTAGGTGCGAATGTTGTCAGCGAGGATTTCATCATCCTCGACTACCAGGATGCTGTGCTCCATGGTCCCCTCCCGCTGCGATATTGAATGTAAGGCTGACGCGGGTTCCTTCCTCTTCGCGGCTGCTCAGGCTGACCGAGCCGCCAAAACGTTCCATGATGCGCTTGACCAGAGCCAGGCCTACACCGAGGCCGCCCTGCTTGGTCGTGAAGAACGGCTTGAACACCATCCGCTCCTGCTGTTGGCTCATGCCTTTGCCGGTGTCGGTGAGCACGAACTCGGCACGCTGGCCGTCCTTGACATTGACCTGGGCGGTCAGCATGCCGCCTGCCGGCATGGCCTCCAGGGCATTGGAGAACAAGCTGTTGAGAATCTGCGTGAGCTGCAGCGGCTGACTGGCCACCCACTGCTCATCAGGCCCTTCGAAATGAAAGCGCACCCCGTTGCGCTCGATCTGCTGGACGAACGCCAGGTGGGTGTCCTCGATGGCCGCCACCAGGTCCACCGCCTCGGCCTCGTCGCTGAGCGGGCGCAACGACACCAGCAGGTCGCGTACCCACCGCGACATGCGGTCCACCTGGCTGATGATGTCGGCAATGTTCTTCTGCGCTGCGGGGTTGGCGATTTCCTGGGCCAGTTCGGCGCTGGAACGGATATTGGCCAGTGGGTTGCGCAGGCTGTGCGCCACTGCAGACGACATCTCGCCCAGTGCCACGTAGGTTTCACTGGCCACCAGCCGGTCCTGTTGCAGGTTCAGCATCTGCGCCGCCCGGCGCACGATCCAGAACAGCCCGAAGTAGATCAACGCCCCGCCTACCAGGGTCGAAGCCCAGATCAGCACGTAGCCGCGCTGGATGCGTCGTATCAGGTCTTGCGGCTCCTTGTAGATCTCCACCATGGCCATTACCTGTTCGCCCTGGCTGTCGAACAGCGGAATGTAGTTCTCGATGAACAGGTAGCGCGGTTGACGCAAAAACTTCTGCTCTTCGCGGTCATCCTCGGCCTTGTGGTAGCTGGCCGACACCGCCTTGCGCGAGCGGAAGGCGCGATCCAGATCGCTATCGGCTTCTATCCGCTTGCCGATCAGCTCGACGTTGGTGGACCAGACGATGGTGCGGTCGCGGGCGTAGACATTGGCCAGCAAGGTATCAGGCAGATGCTCGACATGGTCGAGAAATTCGACGCGGGTCGATTCGGCGAGCGCCGGGGTGAACTGCAAGTGCTGCTGGTCCAGGCGCGGGTCGAGCAGTTCACCCATCGTGGTGCCCGGTGGCAACTGCGAATGGCGTACCTCGGCCTGGGCCATGGCCTGAATGAACTGCGCGGTCAGCATCGCATCACGCTGCACGCTATCGCGGACCACAAAGCGCGTGGACACATAACCCAGCCCGCCCGCCACCGCCGTGATGATCAACAGGCTGATGACCGAAAACCAGCGCAACAGGTTGAACTCACGCAATGGCACGGCCAGACCGCTGGCAGTCGCACTGGCCTTGTCGCGAACGTCGTTTTCCAGCATCTGCATCGCGTGGTTCCCGCACAAGGCGTCCGTTCAGAAATGCATCAAGGCCAACCAACAGCAGCCAGTTGATAGCACCCCGCCTGGGCAGCCATAAGCTGCCATGTGTCGCGTGTCGCGCTTCGTCTATCACGCTGCAAGAACTCGGCCAGCGCACAGTACAAATCTAAAAACCATATCTTTCAGTATCTTAGGAGGTCTTTTTAAAAACTACATAAAGATCAGGCCCCACATTTGGGTACTAATGACCCAAAAACAATTAATTCATTTAAATCAATATCTTGTGATGGATTTTTAAAGCCATTTAACAATTCGTCGCCAAGCGGAAATTCAACGACACTCGCGTACCATGGCCTTCACTGCTGCTGAGCCTGACCGAGCCGCCGAAGCGTTCCATGATGCGTTTCACCAGCACCAGCCCCACCCCCAACCCACCCTGTTTGGTGGTAAAGAACGGCCGGAAGGCCATGCGCTGCTGCTGTTCGTTCATACCCTTGCCGTTGTCGGACAGGCGCAGGGTCAGGCTGCGCCGGTCATGGCGCACCACCTCGATACGCAGCCGTCCGCCCTGCTCCATCGATTCCAGCGCATTGGCGATCAGGCTGCTGAAAATCTGCCGCAGTAACGCCGGATGCCCCAACACCTGTACCGCCGGTAACGGTTGCAGGTCCAGGCTCACCCCTTCACGCGCCAACTGCACGGCGTAGCTCTGCAGGCTCTCCTGCAAGGCCAGCGACAAGTCCACCGCGACCGCCTCATCGTTCAGTGGGCGCAGCGACTGCAGCATCTGGCGGATCCACTGCGACATGCGGTCAACCTGGCTGATGATGTCGTTGATATTGCGCTGTGCCGGCCCTTCGTCGAACGCCTGGGCCAGCTCGGCACTGGAGCGGATACTGGCCAGCGGGTTGCGCAGGCTGTGGGCCACCGCCGAGGACACCTCGCCGAGTGCCACATAGGTTTCGTTGTTGATCAGCCGCTTCTGCTGCACTGCCAGCAACCGCGCAGCGCGGTGCATGATGCCGTACAGGCCAACGTAGACCAGTGCGGCGCCGACGGTGATCGCCAGCCAGATCAGTATCAGGCCATGCTCGATACGCACGATCAGGTCATGGGGCTCTTTATAGATCTCGACCATGGCCGTGACATGCTCGCCATCAGCAGCGAACAGCGGAATGTAGTTTTCGATGAACAGCTGCTCGGGCGGGGTGACAAACTTCTGCTCGGCGCGGGCCTCTTCGAAGTTGTGGTAGCTGGCCGAGACTCGCATCTTGTACTCGAAAGCCCGCTCCAGGTCGTCGTCGCTGTCAATCAGCTTGCCAATCAGCGCCGGGTTGGTGGACCAGATCACCATACGGTCGGGGGCATAGATATTGGCCAGCAGCATGTCTGGCAGGTGGGCGATATGGTCAAGAAACTCGCCGCGGGCCTTGCGCCGGGCATCCGGGTCGACGTCCGGCAGGTTGCTGCGGTCGGTGCGCGGGTCCAGCAGCTCGCCCATTGTGCGCACGTTGGGGATCGACACATGGCGCACTTCGGCGTCGGCGATGGAGGTGATGAATTGTGCCGTGAGCAAGGCATCACGCTCAACGCTCTCATCGATGATGAATCGGCTGGAAATCAGCCCCAGGCCGACAGCCACCGAAAGGATGATGGCGAGGCTGACCCAGGCATACCAGCGCAACAGGTTGAACGGCTTGCGTGGGGCTGTCAGCTCGTTACCGGCAGGCACTTCGATGGCGTCGGAACGGGGGGCGATGTCCATGGCGGGCTCCACAGCTGGGCACCTTCAGAAGGTTATAGCCCAGACCTGGGGAAACCGTAGTGCTAAATTGATGGCAACCGCCGAAGGGTACAGGGACCGCGTAACCTCTGACACGCAATTACAGTGGCGAATCATTCGCCAACCCCTGCAGCCTGCGGTATTCGCGCAGCACCGTGGGCACATAGCGCCGGGTTTCGGCAAACGGCGGCACGGCGCCGCGCCGCATCACGGCGTCCGGCCCAGCGTTATAAGCTGCCACGGCCAGGGTGATGTCGTTGTCGAAGAGGGTAAGCATCTGCTTGAGGTATCGTGCCCCGCCCTGCACGTTGTCCTCAGGGTCCAGGCGGTCTTCCACGCCCATTTCGCGGGCAGTATCCGGCATCAGTTGCATCAACCCTACTGCCCCCGCCCGCGACCGGGCCTTCGGGTTGTAGCCGGACTCGGCCTTGATCAGCGCATGCAGCAGGGCCGGTGGCACGTTGTGGATGCGCGCTGCCGTGGCGACCACCTCGGCGTAAGGCCGGCCAGTGATCATCTGCGCATTGGCCGGGCCAGCCTGGGCCGCCTGTTCGCTGATCACCTTTTCATAGTGGCGCCCGGGTCGATGGACGTTGGTCAGTACGTAGCCGCCCTTGGCATCGATGGAGATGTACACATCGGCCTGGGCGGCACCTGCCGCCAGCCAGATCAAACCGAGGATGAGTCCACGCATGACGGTTGCCTCTTCGTCGTGGCCCCCGAAGTGGGGGAAATGCCCCGGAAAACCCGAGGTCGATGACCACGACGCAAGCACTGTGCCGCTTCCTGTACCGCATGGCGCAAGGCCCCGAGGCAGACGTGCACGGCTGTTGCATGGTGCTTGGCAACCCGTGTCCCCATGCAGTGGAGGGCTTCACCATGCAGTGCAGAACCAAACCGCAACGTGGCTTCACCCTGCTCGAACTCCTGGTGGTGCTGGTGGTGCTCGGCCTGTTGGCCGGCATCGTCGCGCCCAAGTACTTCAGCCAGCTCGGTCGCTCCGAAGCCAAGGTGGCGCGGGCGCAGATAGAAGGGCTGGGCAAGGCGCTGGATTTGTATCGCCTGGAGGTCGGCCACTACCCCAACAGCGAGCAAGGCCTGCAGGCCCTGGTAATCGCCCCCAGTGGCGAAGCGCGCTGGACCGGCCCGTACCTGCAGAAGGCCGTGCCCCAGGACCCATGGGGCCGCCCTTACATCTACCGGCAACCTGGCGAAAACGGTGGTGAATACGACCTGCTGTCGATGGGCAAGGACGGCCAGCCCGGCGGTGACGGGGAAAACGCCGAAATTACCAGCTGGCAGTAAGGAGAGTGGCCATGCGCTACAGCCTCAAGGCCCTGGGCAGACAGGGCGTGGTGCAGTTGCAGATCGACGCTGAGGACGCCGACCAGGCCCGCCGCCAGGCCGAGGACCAAGGCTTGCGCGTGCTCAGCCTGCGCAGCAACGGCGGCGCCTTGCGCGGTATGGCCTGGCGACGCGAAGCGGCATTCGACCTGGTTCTGTTCAGCCAGGAACTGTCGACCCTGCTCAATGCCGGCCTGCCGCTGATCGACGCACTGGAGAGCCTGGCAGAAAAGGCCCCTGCATCCGCCACACGCAAGGTGCTGGCCGAGTTGGTACGCCAGCTGTACGAAGGCCGTTCGCTGTCCCAGGCCCTGGGCCAGCAACCGCGGATATTTCCGCCGCTGTACGTGGCGCTGGTGCAGTCCAGCGAACGCACCGGTGCGCTGGGCGACGCCCTCACGCGCTACATCAGTTATCGCCAGCGCCTGGACCTGGTACGGCAGAAGCTGGTGGGGGCCTCGGTCTACCCGTTGCTGCTGTTGCTGGTGGGTGGCGGCGTAGTGCTGTTCCTGCTTGGCTATGTGGTGCCGCGTTTCAGCCAGGTGTTCGAGGGCATGGGTACCGAATTGCCTTGGCTGTCACGGGTGTTGATGCAGATCGGGCTATTTTTGCATGCCCAGCAACTGCCGCTGGCGCTGGGCACGGTCGTTGGGGGCACGGCGTTGTGGCTGCTACGCCGCCACCCACGGGTACGGCGCTGGGCATCCTGCCAGTTGCGCCGCCTGCCGGCGCTGCATCAACGCTTGATGATGTACGAGCTGGCGCGCTTCTATCGCTCGTTGGGCATCCTGCTGCAAGGCGGCATTCCCATCCTCACCGCCATGGGCATGGCCCGCGGCCTGCTCGGCAGCGCAGCAGCCCAGGGCTTGGGCCAGGCCAGCCAACGGGTGGGCGAAGGGCTGCCATTGTCCGATGCGCTGGAGGCCGGGCGCCTGGTTACACCCGTGTCGCTGCGCCTGCTGCGGGCCGGCGAGCAATCCGGCAACCTGGGCGAGATGCTGGAACGCTGCGCCGACTTCCATGACCAGGAAATCGGCCGCTGGGTGGAATGGTTCGTGAAACTCTTCGAACCGCTGCTGATGACGTTCATCGGCCTGCTGATCGGCCTGATCGTGATCCTGATGTACATGCCGATCTTCGAACTGGCCTCAAGCATTCACTGAATGGCCAGGCCCAGGCTCTCGCGCAGAGTGCTGCCTTCGTATGCCGTACGGTACACCCCGCGCTCTTGCAGCAGCGGCACCACCTGCTGGGTAAACCGGCGGAACTGCCCGGGGTGGCCGATGTAGATGTTAAAGCCATCCAGCGCCCGCGCCTCGAACCACTCGGTCATTTTTGCCGCTACCGTTTCGGCCGAGCCAACGAACGCCCCTGGGCGCAGCTTGCGCCCGAATTCCACCGCCTGGCGCAAGCTGAACCCCTGCTCCCGTGCCTGATCGGCGATGCGCTTGGCGTTGGTGAAGAAGCTGCTGCGTGCGTGCTCCAGGCTTTCCTGGGGGAACGGCGCATCAAGGTCGTACTGGCTGAAGTCGTGCCAGCCGAAATTGCGCCCGAATTCCTTGAGGGCCAGCTCGAAGCTATGGTCCTGCTGGTGGTAATGGCGTTCGATCTCGCGGGCGTGTTCGTCTGTATCGCCCACGTAAATCTCGGCACCAGGCAACACCAGCAGTTGCTCGGGGTCGCGCCCCAGCCGCGCAGCGCGATCTTTCACATCGCGGTAGAACGCCTGGCCCTGCTCGATGCTGGCGGCATGAGTGAAAATGACGTCTGCCGTGGCCGCCCCAAGCTCGCGCCCTTGCTGCGAGTCGCCCGCCTGGAAGATCACCGGCTGGCCCTGGGGGGAACGCTGGATATTCAACGGCCCTACGACCGAGAAGTGCTCGCCCTTGTGGTTCAGGGCATGCATTCGGCTTGGGTCGAGGAATTGCCCGGTCGCGCGGTTGCGCGGGAACGCGCCGTCTTCATAGGAGTGCCACAGCCCCTGCACCACAGCCACATGTTCCAGGGCACGGGCATACCGGGTGTCGTAGTCGTAGTGCTCGTCACGGCCATAGTTGCAAGCGGTACCGGCGTCACCACTGGTGACCACGTTCCAGCCAGCGCGGCCCTTGCTGATCAGGTCCAGCGAGGCCAAGCGACGGGCGACGTTGAAAGGTTCGTTGTAGGAGGTGGTCAGGGTACCGACCAGGCCGATGTTGCGGGTAGTCACTGCCAGTGCCGAGAGCAGGGTCAGCGGCTCCAGACGGTTGAGATAGTGCGACGGCGAGCCGGGGGTGATGTACTGGCTGTCGACGATGAAGATGAGGTCGAACAGCGCCGCTTCGGCCTGGCGGGCGATGTCGATGTACCAGTCGATATTGACGCTGGCGTCGGCGGGCAGCTCCGGGTCCAGCCACAGGTTGTGCCGGCCTGGGCCGCCGCAGCCCATGGTCAGGGCACCAAGCTTGATTTTGCGAGTAGTCATGGTCATTCCTCAAAAAGGTTCTGCCTGTACCGGCCCTATCGCCGGCAAGCCAGCTCCCACAGGAGCCCCTAAGGCCGAAGCCTAACGGTGTACCTGTGGGAGCTGGCTTGCCGGCGATAGGGCCATTACAGGAGTGCTTAGTGGTCGAGCGCTGCCGCGAACGAGGTATCGAACAGGCTCGACGCCGGGTAGTTCTTGATCAGCCCCAGCCCGGCAAAGAAGTCCACGGTCTTCTGCGCATCCACGATCACCTGCGGGTTCAGCGGCGCGACATCGGTACGGGCGCGGGCAAACCAGATGCGGGCAATGTCGCGGTCGGCACGGGTGCGTTTGGCCCAGGCATCGGCATAAGCCTCGGTATGGGCCGGGTCGCTCAGGGTCCAGTCACGGGCCTTTTTCAGGCGCTGCAGAAAATCACTGATCTGTGCCCGCTTGGCCTCCACCGCCTTGGCATTGGCCACCACGAAGCTCTGCGCCGGGATCAATCCTTCGGCCGTGGCCAGCACCCGCGCCCCTTGGCGCTCCTGCTGGGTGACATAGGGCTCCCAGGTCGCGATCACATCCACTGAACCGCCATCCAGGGCATGCGAGGCGTCCAGGGCGCTGAGGTAGCGCAGCTCCAGGGCATCACGCGGCACGGCGGCCTTGTCCAGCGCGCTGAATAGCAACTGCTGGCTCCAGGAGCCCTTCCAGATCGCCGCACGTTTGCCGCGCAGGTCTTCGAGGCTGTGAATGTTCGAGTCCTTACTCGCCAGGATCGCCACGCCATCCAGGTTCTGCCGGCTGACCGCAATCACCTTGATCGGGGCGCCCAGGGCACCAAGGAACAACGGCGGCGCATCGCCCAGCAGGCCGATGTCCAGGCTGCCCACGTTCAGCGCCTCGGCTACCGGCGAGCCGGCCGTAAACTGCTTCCACTCCAATGTATACGGCAGGTCGTCGAGCACGCCGGCCGCTTCCATGACCGCTCGGGCATTGAAGCTCTGGTCACCGACCACCAAGGTTTGCGCGGCAGCGGCCAGGCTGAGGGAGCTGGCCAGCACACCGGCAGCCAATTGCTTGAGGTATCGCACGTTCGTCTCCAGGTACCGTAGGGGTACTTCAGGCCGATCCGCGCGTGCGGTCTCGTGGGGGGCATGGGGCTGATATATTCACTTTGAATATAACCAGAGCAATGCTTATAAGTTATCGATTAAGCGCAGCGCCGTGAAATTCGTTTTGGGCATAACCTAATGCTTTGCCCATGCGCCCATTTCAAAACAGATTCACCCATCTGTAAATGCGTTATTTGCATATTAGCTTATTCGTATTTTTACTTTTGAGAATATTCAGTGCGTTTGCTAGGGTTAACCCAAACCGTCAGCCGAGCCTGAACCATGAGCCAACCCCTGCGCCTTGAGCGCCTGCGCCACTTCATCGACGCGCTTGCGCAACTGGTGGACCAAGAAAACGACGAAGCCACCCTCCTCGACCACGGCCAGAGCCTGCTGCGCAGCCTGGTCGCCCACGACGACTGGTTGCCCGAAGCACTGGCGCAGCCAGACCCGACCCGTTACCAGCAATATTTGCTGCATTGCGATTCGCGCCAACGCTTTTCCATCGTCAGCTTCGTCTGGGGGCCAGGCCAGCAGACACCGATCCACGACCACCGGGTCTGGGGCCTGATCGGCATGCTGCGCGGCGCGGAATATTCGCAAGGCTTCGCCCGTAGCGAACACGGCGCATTTTTGCCAGCGGGTGAGCCTGTACGCCTTGATCCCGGCCATGTAGAGGCCGTTTCGCCGCGTATTGGCGATGTTCATCAAGTCAGCAACGCGTTCGACGACCGGGTTTCTATCAGCATCCACGTGTATGGCGCCAACATCGGTGCCGTCAGCCGCGCGGTGTACTCGCCCGACGGCAGCGAAAAACCGTTCATTTCCGGCTATTCCAACAGCCTTCTGCCCAACATCTGGGACCTGTCCAAAGAGAACCCTGCCCCATGAGTACCGTTGCCCCCCGTTCCTACCAAGACATTCGCCAGGCCTTGCTGGCCCACGAAGAACTGGCGCTGATCGATGTGCGCGAGGAAGACCCGTTCGCCCAGGAACACCCCCTGTTCACTGCCAATATCCCCTTGTCCAAGCTGGAACTGGAGATTTTCGCCCGCGTGCCACGGCGCGACACCCGCATTACGGTGTATGACGACGGTGAAGGCCTGGCACATCAGGCCGCCGAACGCCTGGTGGCGTTAGGGTACAGCGATGTCGCATTGCTCGAAGGCGGCCTGGCCGGCTGGCGCGCCGCCGGTGGCGAGCTGTTCCGTGACGTGAACGTACCGAGCAAGGCCTTTGGCGAGCTGGTCGAAAGCGTGCGCCATACCCCGTCGCTGGCGGCCGAACAGGTGCAGGCGCTGCTGGACGACAAGGCCGATGTGGTGGTGCTCGACGCCCGCCGCTTCGACGAATACCAGACCATGAGCATCCCGGGGGGCATCAGTGTGCCGGGTGCCGAACTGGTACTGCGGGTTGCCGAACTGGCGCCCAGCCCCGCCACGCAGGTCATCGTCAACTGCGCAGGGCGCACCCGCAGCATCATCGGCACCCAGTCGCTGGTCAACGCCGGCATCCCCAACCCCGTGGCTGCCCTGCGCAACGGCACCATCGGCTGGACCCTGGCCGGGCAAACGCTGGCACACGGCCAGGAGCGCCGCTTCGCCGAGGTGAGCGACAACACCCGCGCAAACGCCGCCCAACGCGCCCGCAATGTGGCCGACCGCGCCGGTGTGCTGCGCCTGGAGCGCGAAGCCCTGGCCGTTTGGCAGGCCGATACCCGGCGCACCACCTACCTGTTCGATGTGCGCACCCCCGAGGAATATGCCCACGGCCACCTGCCGGCCAGCCGCAGTGTACCGGGCGGGCAACTGGTGCAGGAAACCGACCACGTCGCCAGCGTGCGGGGGGCGCGAATCGTGCTGGTGGATGACGACGGCGTGCGGGCCAACATGAGCGCTTCCTGGCTGGCGCAAATGGGCTGGCAGGTCGCCGTGCTCGATGGCGTGTCGGCGCAAGATTTCAGCGAGACCGGTGATTGGCAGGCTCCCCAACCGCCACTGCCCGCAGTCACCGAAATCGGCGTCGAGCAGTTGGACGACTGGCTGCAAACGCCAGGCACCGTGGTGCTGGACTTCACCACCAGTGCCAACTACGTTAAACGCCATATTCCAGGCGCCCACTGGGCAATTCGCGCGCAGTTGCCGCAGGTGCTGGAACAGCTGCCAGTAGCCGAGCGCTATGTACTGACCTGCGGCAGCAGCCTGCTGGCACGCTTTGCGGCGGTAGACTTGCAGGCGCTTACGCAAACCCCGGTGTACGTACTGGACGGCGGCACGGCGCAGTGGATTGCGGCAGGCAAGCCGCTGGAAAGTGGCGAAAAGCACCTGGCGGTGGCGCGTACCGACCGTTATCGCCGGCCTTATGAAGGCACTGATAACCCGCGTGAGGCCATGCAGGGGTACCTGGACTGGGAGTTCGGGCTGATTGCCCAGCTGGAGCGGGATGGCACCCACGGGTTCAACGTATTGAGCTGAGATTGCCGGGGCGCGTTGCGCCCCTTTTCGCAACACATCACTGCGCCCTGCTTGTTCCGGGCAGCTTCTCTTCCCCCTCACCTTTTTAGCTGGGCCATTGCTGAATGTGCGCAATTGAAATAAATTGCGACTAATTCTCATTAGCGCGCAACAGCACCATGCCTGACTCCCTCCCCTCGACCGGACACAGCCTGGCCGGCCTGTACGCCAACCACCATGGCTGGCTGGTGAACTGGCTGCGCGGCCGGCTGCAGTGTTCGCAGCAGGCCGCCGACCTGGCCCAGGACACGTTCGTGCGTGTACTGCTGGCCGACCGCAGCCAGCCTTTGCTCAGTGAACTGCGCGAGCCGCGCCACTTTCTGGTGACCATGGCCAGGCGCGTGATGATCGACAGCTTCCGCCGCCGGGCACTGGAGCAGGCCTACCTGCAACTGTTGGCCGAACAGCCCGAACAGTATGCGATTTCCCCCGAGGAACGCTGGATGCTGGTCGAAACCCTGCAAGCACTGGATGCGATGCTTGAAGGCCTGGGCAAGAAGGTAAAGCAGGCGTTTCTGTTATCGCAGTTGCGTGGCCTGGGCTACAAGGACATCGCCGCCCAGATGGACGTATCGGTCAGTTCGGTCACCAAGTACATTGCCCGCGCCACCGAGCACTGCTTGCTGTTTGCCCTGGAACACGGCCAGTGAGCCCGCTGCCCCAACGACAGGCACTGAGTGCCGCCGCGCAGTGGTTTGCCCGGCTGGGCGAGGCCCCTGCAGACCCGGACCTGCAGCAACGCTGGCAGGCCTGGCATGCAGCCGACCCGCAGCACCAGTGGGCGTGGCAGCGGGTGGCCATGTTGCAGGCACAACTGAACCAGGCACAAGGCGCACTAGGCCATGACGTGCTGGAGCGTGTCGGCCAGCAGGGCCCGGCGCTGCAGCGGCGCATGCTGCTCAAGGGGCTGTTGCTGGGCTCGGCGCTCGGCGCCTTGGGCTGGCGCGGTTATCGGGATGCGCCGGCGTGGCTGGCCGATGTGCGCACTGCCATCGGCGAACAGCGCAGGTTGACGCTGAGTGACGGCAGCCGCCTTATCCTTAACACCGGCAGTGCGGTAGACATTGCCTTCAGCAACGACACCCGCCAGCTACGGCTGCGTGCCGGGGAGATCTTTGTCGAAACTGCCGCCGATCACCGCCCGTTCATGGTCAGTACTGGCGAAGGGTACATCAGGGCGCTGGGCACCCGGTTCAGCGTCAGACAACAGGACCACCAGACCCGCGTATGCGTTTACCAGCACGCCGTCGTCGTGAACCCGATCAACGCGGGTGGCGAGCAAACCCGCCTGGACAGTGGCCATGGCCTGTTGTTCGACAACACCCGCATCCTGCATCGCATGCCACTGGCCAGTACCGACGCGGCCTGGACCGAAGGCCAACTGGTGGTAGACGATTGGCGCCTGGATCACCTGCTCGAAGAATTACAGCGGTACCGCACTGGCTACCTGGGCTGCGACACGGCCGTCGGCCACTTGCGGGTTTCCGGCGCCTATTCGCTCACCGATCTTGACCTGACCCTGGCCACCGTTGCCCGCTCGCTGCCGGTAAAGCTGGTGCGCCATACCCGCTTCTGGACACGCGTGGAGCCATTGAGCGGCAATGCCTGAAAAAAATGCACAGGGCATTGTCGATTTGCCCTCGCCCATTCGCCTCCCTGGCAATAACACCGAAAACACTACGCCCAGGAAGCCCGCATGCGCCGCCTTATCTCACCACCCCGCCAAGCACTCACGTTTGCCTTGCTCGGCGCCTCGCTCGCCCTGCTCCCGCCGCTGCTGCCCGGTGCAGCCATGGCCCAGGCAGCCAACGCGCAGAAGACCTACACCATCAGCGGCGGCCCGCTGAGCACGGTGCTCGGCCGCTTCGCCAACGCAGCCGGGGTTGTGCTGTCGTTCGACAGCCAGCTCACTGCTGGCAAGCAAAGTGCCGGCCTGCAGGGCACCTACAGTGTCGAACAGGGCTTCGCCGCACTCCTGGCTGGCACCGGCCTGGGCGCTGCGCCCGCCGAGCAAGGCGCCTATGTGCTGTACCCGACCGAGTCCGGCAATGCTGTGCAACTGGGCGCGACCAGCGTGGTGGGCGATGGCCTGGCCGAAACCACCGAGAACACGGGGGCCTACACCACCGGGCGTACCCGTACCGCAACCAAACTGGGCCTGTCACTGCGCGAAACGCCGCAGTCGGTCAGCGTGGTCACTCGCCAGGTGATGAACGATCACCACCTGGCCTCGATCGACGATGTGGTGAAATTCACCCCGGGGCTGTCCAGCAACCATCGTGACAGCGAACGCTATACCTTCTATGCCCGGGGCTTCCAGATCCAGAACTTCCAGTACGACGGTATCCCGGCGCAAATCGCCAACGAGTCGCAACAATTCACCAGTACCTTGGCCGACATGGCGATCTATGACCGGGTCGAAGTGGTCCGAGGTGCCACCGGCCTGCTCAGTGGTGCAGGCACGCCGTCGGCCACGCTCAACCTGGTGCGCAAGCGGCCTACGGAGGATGCACAGGCGACGGTGGCTGGCGAAGTCGGTTCATGGGACCGCTACCGCACCGAAGCCGATGTCTCCGGGCCGCTCACCGAAGCCGGCAACATCCGCGGCCGCCTGGTCGGGGTGTACGAAACCGCCAACTCGTTCGTTGACTGGTACAAGACCGACAAGCGCGTGATGTACGGTGCCCTGGACATCGACCTGAGCGAAGACACCCTGCTGCGCCTGAGCCTCGACTACCAGAACAACAATGCCGATGGCGTCAGCTTCGGGCACATCCCTTTGTTCAACAGCGATGGCAGCGCAACAAACTTCTCGCGGTCGTTCAACCCCGCCGCGCGCTGGAGCTACCTGAACAATACCCAGTACAACTTCACCGGCCTGCTGGAGCACAAGCTGGCCAACGACTGGGTCGCCAAGGCCGCCTACAGCCACCAGTACGCGTACCGCCGTGGCGTCACCGGCTCCGCCAGCGCCGGTACGCCCGACCCCCTTACCGGCAGCGGCGTATCGATGTATATCAACCGCCTCGACAGCTACCAGACACAGGACAATTTCGACCTGTACGCCACCGGCCCCTTCCAGCTGGGCGGCCGCGAACATGAGCTGGTGTTGGGCAGCAACCTGGCCTACACCCACCTCAACTACCCCACCTACGAACGCGGCTTCCCTGCGGTCGACAACATCTATGCATGGGATGGCGACCCCCATGGCAAACCGCACCTGGCCAAGACCGAAGAGAGCCTGTCACGCCTGAGCCAGTCCGGTGTCTACGCCGCCGTGCGCCTCAAGCCGTATGATCCGCTGTCGATTATTCTCGGCAGCCGGGTGAGCTGGTGGAACCAGAAGGACGACAGCAGCGATGATTTGACCGGCGAGGTCACTGGCCGCGACCGCACGAAGAAATCCGGCGTGGTCACGCCCTACGCCGGTGTGGTGCTGGACCTGAACGACACGTATTCGGTGTACGCCAGCTGGACGCAGATTTTCCTGCCCCAGACCTATTACAAGACCGCCAGCAATACCTCGCTGGACCCGCTCGAAGGCGACAACTACGAACTTGGCATCAAGGGCGAGTTCTACGACGGCGCTTTGAACGCCAGCGCCGCACTGTTCGAAGTCAAACAGAAGAACACGCCGCAACTGGTGGATGACAGTGGCCCCCAGGAAATCTACCGGGCCATTGCCGGCACTACCACCCGCGGCATCGAGACGGAAATTTCCGGCGAAGTACTGCCAGGCTGGAATGTATTTGGCGGCTACACCTACCGCGAGTCCCACGACAAGGAGGGCAACCGCGTCGAAACCAACCAGCCCATGAACCTGTTCAAGCTGGCCACAACTTATCGCCTGCCCGGTGACTGGAACAAGCTGACCGTGGGCGGCAACATGACTTGGCAAAGCGACATCTACGCGGTCAATTCAGATCTGGGCACCAAGGCGCACCAGCGTGACTATGGCGTGGTCGGGCTGCTGGCCAACTATGCCTTCGATGAACACCTGAGCGTAGGGCTGAACCTGAACAACCTGTTCGACAAGAAGTACTATGACGGCCTGGGCACGTTCAGCTCCGGCTCTTATGGTGAGCCACGCAACCTGGTGGCGAATGCCCGCTGGCGGTTCTGAGGGAATGCACGCGAACGGGGCTGCCAGGCAGCCCCATCATGCCCGCCATCGATGAATGATCCACACATATCATTCAGCGTGATATTAACCTTCGTCCCGTTCGATTCGTGCCTCACGCGCAACACACTCACACTCCGCCCACTACTAATACATTGGCGGAGTTCTCCATGGAACAATCTCTCAAACCCTTGCGCTTTCCCCTCGCTGCCTTGGCAGTGGTGGTGATCAGCGCTTGCGGTCGAACCCCAGACGCCGTGCAGGCTCCCGCCGCGCCGAAGGTCACTGTGGCCAAGGTGATCGAGCAACCGATCAACGAATGGGACGAATTCACCGGCCGCCTTGAAGCCCCGGAAACTGTTGAAGTTCGCCCGCGGGTAGCCGGCCAGATCGACCAGGTCGCCTTCACCGAAGGCGCCCAGGTGAAAAAAGGCGACCTGCTGTTCCAGATCGACCCACGCCCGTTCCAGGCTGAAGTCCGCCGCCTCGAAGCCCAACTGCAACAGGCCAAGGCCACCGCCATTCGCAGCGCCAACGAAGCGCGCCGTGGCGAACGCCTGCGCGACAGCAACGCCATCTCCGCCGAACTTGCAGAATCGCGTAGCAGCGCTGCCGCCGAAGCCCGCGCCGGGGTCGACGCGATCCAGGCACAGCTCGACCTGGCGCGCCTGAACCTCAGCTTCACCCGCGTCACCGCGCCCATCAGTGGCCGCGTCAGCCGTGCCCAGTTCACTGCCGGCAACATCGTCACGGCCGATGTCACCCCGCTGACCAGCGTGGTGTCCACCGACAAGGTCTACGCCTACTTCGACGCCGACGAGCGCGTGTACCTCAAGTACACCCAGCTGGCACGCGAAGGCCAGCGTGGCCAGAGCACCCCGGTGTACCTGGGCCTCACCAATGAAACCGGCAACCCGCACCAGGGCCAGATGAACTTCGTCGACAACCAGGTCAACCCGCGCACCGGCACCATCCGTGGTCGTGCGGTGTTTGACAACCGCGACGGCCAGTTCACCCCGGGCCTGTACGCACGCCTGAAGCTGGTCGGCAGCGCCCAGTACGACGCCATGCTGATCAACGACGAAGCCGTGGGCACCGACCTTGGCAAGAAGTTCGTGCTGGTCATGGACAAGGACAACAAGGCCACCTACCGCGCCGTGGAACTGGGGCCGAAGCTGGAAGGCCTGCGCATCGTGCGTAGCGGCCTGGCCAAGGATGACCGCATCGTGGTCAAGGGCCTGCAGCGCGTGCGCCCAGGCTCGCCGGTCACCCCGGAAGAAACCCCAATGGCCAGCGAACAGACCCTCGCCGCCCTCGCCCAGCAGCGCCAGGCACTGGAGGCCAGCAACCCGGCGCCGAAAGTGGCGGGCAACAACGTGAAAGTCGCCAGCGCCCAGGCGCCACGCGGTTAAGGGAACATACCGATGAACTTCTCGAAATTCTTCATTACCCGGCCGATTTTCGCCGCGGTGCTGTCGCTGGTGCTGCTGATTGCGGGGTCGATCTCGCTGTTCCAGCTGCCGATCAGCGAATATCCCGAAGTGGTGCCGCCCACCGTGGTGGTACGTGCCAACTTCCCCGGCGCCAACCCCAAGGTCATCGGCGAAACCGTCGCCGCGCCGCTGGAGCAGGCAATTACCGGTGTGGAAAACATGCTGTACATGTCTTCCCAGTCCACCGCTGACGGCAAGCTGACGCTGACCATCACGTTCGCCCTGGGCACCGACCTGGACAACGCCCAGGTGCAGGTGCAGAACCGCGTCACCCGTACCCAGCCCAAGCTGCCCGAGGAAGTGACGCGTATCGGTATCACCGTCGACAAGGCCTCGCCCGACCTGACCATGGTCGTGCACCTGACGTCGCCGGACAACCGCTACGACATGCTCTACCTGTCCAACTACGCCATCCTCAACATCAAGGACGAGCTGGCGCGTCTGGGCGGCGTAGGCGACGTGCAACTGTTCGGCATGGGCGACTACTCGCTGCGCGTGTGGCTCGATCCGAACAAGACCGCTTCGCGCAACCTCACCGCCAGTGATGTGGTAGCGGCAATCCGCGAGCAGAACCGCCAGGTGGCTGCCGGCCAGCTGGGCGCCCCGCCCGCCCCGGGCTCCACCAGCTTCCAGCTGTCGATCAACACCCAGGGCCGTCTGGTCAACGAGGAAGAGTTCGAAAACATCATCATCCGTGCCGGTGCCGATGGCGAAATCACCCGCCTGAAGGACATCGCCCGGGTCGAACTCGGCTCCAGCCAGTACGCCTTGCGCTCGCTGCTGAACAACCAGCCGGCGGTGGCCATCCCGATCTTCCAGCGCCCAGGCTCCAACGCCATCGAGATCTCCGACGAAGTGCGGGCGAAAATGGCCGAGCTGAAGAAGGACTTCCCTGAAGGGATGGACTACAGCATCGTCTATGACCCGACCATCTTCGTGCGCGGCTCCATCGAAGCAGTGGTGCACACCCTGTTCGAAGCCCTGGTGCTGGTCGTGCTGGTGGTCATCCTGTTCCTGCAGACCTGGCGTGCCTCGATCATCCCGCTGCTGGCCGTGCCGGTATCGTTGATCGGTACATTTGCAGTGATGCACCTGTTCGGTTTCTCGCTTAACGCCTTGTCGCTATTCGGCTTGGTGCTGGCCATCGGCATCGTGGTGGACGACGCCATCGTCGTGGTGGAGAACGTCGAACGTAACATCGGGCTGGGCCTGAAACCGCTGGAAGCCACGCAAAAGGCGATGAGCGAAGTGACCGGGCCGATCATTGCCACCGCCCTGGTGCTGTGCGCCGTGTTCGTACCGGCTGCGTTCATTTCCGGCCTTACCGGGCAGTTCTACAAGCAGTTCGCCCTGACCATCGCCATTTCCACCGTGATCTCGGCGTTCAACTCGCTGACCCTGTCGCCGGCCTTGGCTGCCGTGCTGCTGAAGGACCACCATGCGCCCAAGGACCGTTTCTCGCGGTTCCTCGACAAACTGCTGGGCAGCTGGCTGTTCTCGCCGTTCAACCGTTTCTTCGACCGCGCCAGCCACCGCTACGTGGGTGGCGTGCGCCGGGTCATCCGCTCCAGCGGCATCGCCCTGTTCGTCTATGCCGGCCTGATGGGCCTGACCTACCTCGGCTTCTCGTCCACGCCGACCGGTTTCGTGCCGGCCCAGGACAAGCAGTACCTGGTGGCCTTCGCCCAGCTGCCGGACGCCGCCAGCCTCGACCGCACCGAAGCGGTGATCAAGCGCATGAGCGAAATCGCCCTGAAGCAGCCTGGCGTGGCCGATTCGGTGGCCTTCCCTGGCCTGTCGATCAACGGTTTCACCAACAGCCCGAACAGCGGCATCGTGTTCACTCCGCTCAAGCCGTTCGATGAGCGCAAGGACCCGAGCCAGTCGGCGGCGGCCATCGCGGCTGCACTGAATGCCCAGTTCGCCGATATCCAGGACGCCTACATCGCCATCTTCCCGCCGCCGCCTGTACAGGGCCTGGGCACGATCGGCGGTTTCCGCCTGCAAATCGAAGACCGTGGCAACCTGGGTTACGAAGCGCTGTACAAGGAAACCCAGAACATCATCACCAAGAGCCACAACGTGCCGGAGCTGGCAGGCCTGTTCACCAGCTACCAGGTCAACGTGCCGCAGGTCGATGCCGCCATCGACCGGGAAAAGGCCAAGACCCACGGCGTGGCGATCACCGACATCTTCGACACCCTGCAGGTTTACCTGGGCTCGCTGTACACCAACGACTTCAACCGCTTTGGCCGCACCTACCAGGTCAACGTCCAGGCTGAGCAGCAGTTCCGCCTCGATGCCGAACAGATCGGCCAGTTGAAGGTGCGCAACAACCTCGGCGAGATGATCCCGCTGGCGACCTTCCTCAAGGTCAGCGACACCTCCGGGCCGGACCGCGTCATGCACTACAACGGTTTCATCACCGCAGAAATCAACGGTGCCGCAGCCCCGGGCTACAGCTCTGGCCAGGCCGAAGCTGCCATCGAGAAGCTGCTTAAAGAGGAACTGCCCAACGGCATGACCTTCGAGTGGACCGACCTGACCTACCAGCAGATCCTCTCGGGCAATACCGCACTGCTGGTCTTCCCGCTGTGCGTACTGCTGGCGTTCCTGGTGCTGGCTGCCCAGTACGAAAGCTGGAGCCTGCCGCTGGCGGTGATCCTGATTGTACCGATGACCCTGCTGTCGGCCATCACCGGTGTGATCGTGTCGGGTGGCGACAACAACATCTTCACCCAGATCGGCCTGATCGTACTGGTGGGCCTGGCGTGCAAGAACGCGATCCTGATCGTCGAGTTCGCCAAGGATGAACAGGCCAAGGGCCTGGATCCGCTGGCTGCGGTGCTGGAAGCCTGCCGCCTGCGCCTGCGGCCGATCCTGATGACTTCGATTGCCTTCATCATGGGTGTGGTTCCGCTGGTGTTCAGCTCGGGTGCAGGTTCGGAAATGCGCCATGCCATGGGTGTGGCGGTGTTCTCGGGGATGATCGGCGTGACCGTGTTCGGCCTGTTCCTGACCCCGGTGTTCTTCTTCCTGATTCGCCGTTTCGTCGAGCGTCGCCAGGCCCGCAAGGCCGAGCGCGTTCAAGTGCTGGAGAACCATGCATGAAGCTGCTCAAACCCCTGACCCCAAGCCTGCTGGCACTGGCCCTGGCAGCCTGTGCGGTAGGCCCGGACTACCAGGCCCCGGCAACCGAACCTGCACAAATGAGCAGCGATGTGCAGGCCAAGGCCTACGACCGTAGCCGCTTCGAAAGCCTGTGGTGGAAGCAGTTCGACGACCCGGTCCTGAACCAGCTGGTGCAGGCTTCGCTGGACGGCAACCGTGACTTGCGCGTGGCCTTCGCCCGCCTGAAATCCGCCCGTTCGATCCGCGAAGACGCCGAGAACGACCAGTTCCCGGTTGTCACCAGCCGCGCCAGCAGCGACATCGGCAAGGGCCAGATCCCCGGCCAGACCACGCAGCGGGTGAACAGCGAGCGCTATGACCTGGGCCTGGACATGGCCTGGGAGCTTGACCTGTTCGGGCGCATCCAGCGCCAGATCGAGGCCAGCGAAGCCCAGGAAGCGGTAGCCGCCGCCGACCTGCAACAGTTGCAGGTCAGCCTGATCGCCGAACTGGTCGATGCCTATGGGCAACTGCGCGGTGCGCAATTGCGCGAGAAGATCGCCTTGGCCAACCTCAAGACCCAGCAGGAATCGCGGACCATTACCGAAACCCTGCGCGATGCCGGCGTGGGCAACGACCTCGACGTGGTACGTGCCGATGCACGCCTGGCCGGGGTCGAAGCCACCGTGCCGCAACTGCAGGCCGAACAGGCACGGGCGCGGCACCGCATCGCCACCCTGCTCGGCCAGCGCCCGGACGCGCTCAGCGTAGACCTGTCACCCAAGGACCTGCCGGCCATCGCCAAGGCGTTGCCGGTGGGTGACCCGGGTGAACTGCTGCGCCGTCGCCCGGACATCCGCAGTGCCGAGCGCCAGCTGGCTGCCGCCACCGCCAACGTCGGCGTGGCCACGGCAGACCTGTTCCCCCGTGTCAGCCTCAGCGGCTTCCTTGGCTTTACTGCCGCACGCGGCTCGCAGATCGGCTCCTCGGCAGCCAATGCCTGGGCGCTGGGCCCAAGCATTACCTGGGCAGCCTTCGACCTGGGCAGCGTGCGGGCCCGCCTGCGTGGCGCCAAGGCCGATGCCGAAGGGGCGCTGGCCAACTACGAGCAGCAGGTATTGCTGGCCCTGGAAGAATCGGCCAATGCCTTCAGCGATTACGACAAGACCCAGCAGCGGCTGCTGTCGCTGATGCGCCAGAGCGACGCCAGCCGCAAGGCAGCGGAGCTGGCCTCGATTCGATATCGCGAAGGTACGGTGGACTACCTGGTACTGCTCGACGCCGAGCGCGAGCGGCTGAGCGCCGAGGATGCGCAGGCCCAGGGTGAGGTCGATCTGTACCGCGGTATCGTTTCCATCTACAAGGCCCTGGGCGGCGGCTGGCAACCGGAGACCGTAGCCAGCACACGCTGACACACCCGTTTCAACGACTCCTTTGGTTGGCTCCTCCCCCAACCGTTTGCCCCGCTGGCCTTGGTCCGCGGGGCTTTTTTATGTCGTTTAATCTTCAGCGCCTGCGAGAACGAGCGCCGCCCGCGCGGCGCATCGCGAGCTGCGCTCGCTCCTACGCTTGTTTCGGGCCAATCGAACCTGCGAGATACGCGCGCGACCGCCTTGGCGCCTGCACTCGGTTGCATTTACCCCCCGGCTGGCCCAAGCTCTGCCCTTCCCGCCGCCACGGACCGTCCGATGCACAGACGCAACCGCTACCTGATCGCCCTGCTGCTGTTGATCCTGGTATCGGCCCTGTTCGGTTACCTGTGGCGCGATGAGCAGCCAGCCCCGCCGACCTTGCCCGCACACAGCTATGCCAAGGCGCTGCGCCAGGCCCATGACGGCCAACCCGGCGCTGCGCGCGTGCTGTACCAGCAATTGCAACGCGACGACCTGTCCCCTGTCCGCCGCGCTGCACTGTATGCCGAGTTACCCAACTACCCCTCCCCCCAGGCATTGAAACTCGCCCGCCAGGACCTGGAGCATGCCGACCCGCTGGTGCGCCGTGCGGCCATTGCCGGTATCCGCCGCCTGCTGCCGGCGGCCCAGCGCAGCCTGGTGCTCGGCCCATTGCTGGACGACGACGAACAAAGCGTGCGCTTTGCTGCCGTGGATGCCCTACTGGGCCTCGATCCCGATGCCATCGGCCTGTATTTCGGCCCGTTGCAGGCAGCCCTGGAACAATACCAGCAGGCGCTCGAGCAACAACCCGAGGATGCCGACGCCCAGGTACACCTGGCGCGCCTGTACCTGCACGAAAACGACTACACCCAGGCAGCCACGGCCTTGCAGCGGGCGCTAGAGGTTGCACCCGGCAACCTCGACGCCCTGGCCACCCAGGTGCGCCTGCTGGAGCGTCAGGGCCACCACGATGCCTCGCGCCAGGTCTTGGGCAAAGCCTTGGCGCTAAGCCCCGACTCAGCCTTCCTGCAGTACGAGCTGGGGCTCTGGCTGAACCGCCACGAGCAGCGCGAGTACGCCTTGCTGGCTTTGTCCCGCGCCGTCGAACTGGACCCGGACAACGCCGACTACCGTTATACGCTGGCAGTCACGCTGCACGAGCTGGAACAACTCGACGCCGCGCAAAAGCAGCTGGAAACCGTGCTCAGCCGGCAACCGGCCAACCGCCGGGCGCGGGTGCTGCTGATCCAGTACTCGAAAGAGACCGGGCAACTGCAGAACGTACAAGTGCTGCTGGCCGAGCTGGAGCGTCAGAACCCGGACGACCCCGTATTACAACAGGGCCTGTAGGCAACACCTGAATATTGTTGAACCCTGAGTGTGTGCCCAGGGTCCAGTGGGTATCAGGCCACCCTACAGGAGAGTCGTTTTGGCCCATTCACTGGCGCTGGATGAACGTGCCTTGATTCTGGCACCTCCGCCATTAGCGGCGGATACCTCGCGCCTGCTCGCCTCCGCCGGCATCGATAGCCTGTGCACTGTCGACCTGGCCAACCTGCACAGCTGCCTGGCTGAAGGCGCAGGCCTGGCAATCATTGCCGAGCAAGTGTTCAGCCAGGGCCCAAGCGCGATGCTGCAAGCATTCCTCGACCAGCAACAAAGCTGGTCGGACCTGCCCATCGTGCTGCTGATCCAGGGTGCCTGGTCGGCCACGGGCGCGAGTAACCACCCGGTAGGCAATCTTCTGCTGATGGTCGCCCCGTTCGACAATGCCCAACTGCTGCACATGACCCGATCCGCCCTGCGCAACCGGCGCCGGCAATACCTGACACGCGACCAGTTGCAGGACCTGCAGCAGCGTCTGAACACCCCGGTCGCATCGTCAGACCAGGAGCAGGAACGCAACGAGTTCGCCCACTACCAGGCACGCAAGATGGAAGCCATTGGCCAATTGGCCGGAGGGGTTGCTCATGACTTCAACAACCTGCTCACCAGTATTGGCGGCAGCTTCGAGCTGATTGAACGGCGACTGCATCAAGGCCGCTGCGATGGCCTGGACAGCGTGCTGCGCATGGGCCGTGAGGCAGTTGCACGCGCTGCCCGCCTCACCCACCGCTTGCTGGCGTTTTCCTCCCGCCAATCGCTGCACAGCCAGCGCGTCGACCTGCACAGCCTGCTTGAGGTGGAACGACTGAAGGCCTGCCTGAACCCTGCCGTAACCCTGCACGTGCACATCGCCAAAGGGCTGTGGCCCGTAGAAGCTGATAACAAGCAGTTGCAGGAAGCCCTGGACAACCTGCTGCTCAATGCCAGCGAAGCCATGCCCAATGGCGGCCAGTTACGAATTGAGGCGAGCAACCAGCACATCGAGAGCACACAATTCACCGGCGCAACCCTGTGCGCCGGTGACTATCTGCGCCTGAGCATCAAAGATGACGGCCAGGGCATGGCGCAAAGTACGATGGAGCACGCTTTCGAGCCGTTTTTCAGCACCAAGGCGATCGGCCAGGGCATCGGCCTGGGCCTGTCGATGGTGTACGGCTTCAGCAAGCAGTCCCGCGGGCATGTCACGCTGCACAGCCAGATCGGCCAAGGCACCCAGGTAGACCTGTACCTGCCGCGCCATATCGGCCAGGCCCGGGAACCGAGCAAGCCCATACCTGTGCAAGTTCCCCGAGGCCGTCATGTGCTGGTCGTCGAGGACGACCCCCATGTACGTCAATTGTTGTGTCAGGCGCTGCGCGAGAGCGGCTTTCCCTGCCACAGCGCGTCCGACGCCACCCAAGGCCTTAAAGTCCTGCGCTCGGCACAACCCGTCGATCTACTGGTCAGCGATATCGGCTTGCCCGGCATGAATGGCCGGCAACTGGCCGAAATTGCCCGCAGCCTGCATCCGCATTTGCCGGTGCTGTTCATCACCGGCTACGCGGAAACGGCCATGGCCCGCGAAGGGTTTCTTGACGCGGGCATGCACCTGATCTGCAAACCGTTTGAACTGAAAGAAATAAAGGCGCAGGTGACGCGGATTCTTGCCGAGTCCTGAAACCTATTGTTGGTCGAGCATGGTTAGCGCCTGATCGGCAAGGTCTGCCAGCAAAAACGGCTTGTTCATCAATGCCGTTCCCGGTTGATCGATCAACTGCGCTTCAACAGAATGGTCAGCATAGCCGGTGATGAACAGGATTTTCTGAGCAGGCACCTGCATGCGCATGGCCTTGGCCACTTGCCGGCCACTGAAGCCGCCCGGTAAACCGATGTCGGTAATCACCAGGTCAAAGGGATCATCCAGGCGAAAGCGCTCCAGCGCAGTATTGGCATCACTCGCATCAGTGACCACAAAACCGCGTTCGGTCAGGTACTCGCGCATCACGGTACGCAAGTTGAGCTCGTCATCCACCAGCAGTAAACGCTCGCCCTGGGCCATACGTTGGGAGCGCAGCCGGGGTTTGGGCTCTTCGGGTACCGGCTCATGGCATCTTGGGAACAGCATGGAAACCTTGGTGCCTTGGGTCGGGGCCGATTCGATCCACGCATACCCCCCCGATTGGCCGACAAAGCCATACACCATCGATAGCCCTAGACCGGAACCACGTCCGATGGCCTTGGTGGTGAAAAATGGCTCAAAGGCCCTGGAAATTTCCTCTGCCGACATGCCATGGCCGTCATCCTCGACATGCAAGGCCACATAGTCGCCTGGCGGCAGGCCACCCTCATCGGGAAAACTGGCCGTCAACCGCTCGTTGACGCTGCGAACAGTGACATTGCCACGCTCCAGGCAAGCCTCCCGGGCATTGGCGCATAAGTTGACCAAGGCATTTTCAAGTTGGGGAATGTCCAGGCGTACCGCCCACGGCGCGACATCCAGTTGCCAGTGCAAGCGCATCTCTGCGCCCAGCGCCTTGAGCAGCAACGGCTCGCTTTGCCGTAACTGCCGATTGAAGTCCAGGGTCTTGGGTGCAAGTGGGTGATGCCGAGAGAATGCCAGCAGGCGATGAGTCAGCTCCATGGCGCGCAGCACGGAGTCGCGAGCGACCTCCACATAGGTTTCAATCCGCTCCATGCGCCCCTCCTGCAAGCGCCGCTGCAACAGTTCGAGGCTACCACCGATACCAGACAGCAGGTTGTTCATTTCGTGGCCCATGCCCCCGGCCAACTGCCCCACAACCTCCATGCGTTCACTGTTGCGCATCAGCGCTTCAGACTGACGCGCGGCCTCTTCGCGGTCTTCGGTGATATCCCGACCGACTGCCGTCAGCAGGCTGCCGTCGAACCGGGCACTCCAGCTAAACCAGTGATAATGGCCATCGCGGTGGCGCAAGCGAGTCTGCACCTGCTCGGCATCGTGGTACTGCAGGAGCCCGGAGACCGCCACCTGGACCTCGGTGCGATCCGCCGGATGCACCAGCTCCAGTAACGGCAGATCATGAACCTGCTCTTGGGTCCAGCCCAGAATGCGGTACCAGGCCGGGTTGGCGGCATGCACCCTAAGCTCAGGGGTTATCGTCATCATTGCATCACGCGACAACTGCCAGATCTGCTCGCGCTCGGCCACATGCCGCTCTATCTGCCGTTCAAAGCCTTGCGCCTGCTCACGCCAATGATGATGCGCTTCAACGCTGGCCGTGGTCTCGATCACCGTGTGCAGAAAACCCGCCACGTTGCCAAGTTCATCGTGCAGTGGTGCATAACCGAACGCGCACCACAGCGGCTCGCTGCCTTCGCCGCAGACGATACGCTGGGGCGGGTCCTCGACAAAGTTCGAACGCCCTTCAAGCGCCTTGAACACCCAGGGGCCCATTGCCGGCCAGAGATCACTCCACAGCGCATCGAACCCGTTGCCCAGTGCATCCGGTCGGGCGGTCCGCAGCGCCCGATAGCCATCGTTGTGAACCACGCAGAGGTCCGTCCCCCAAACCACTGCGCAGGGAAACGGTGACAAATGCATCATGTCGACGGCAATGCGCAACGATGCCGGCCATCGCGGCAACGGCCCAAGGGTTGTACGCCCCCAGTCAAATTGCGCAATTCTATCGCTCATCAGGTCGAGCGATGGCGATACGGGCGTTGTCAAGGTGAGCTGCCGCGCAGGTTTGCGCGGCGTACCGTGTACGGCCAATAGCGTTACTCCAGCAATGCAAGGATTCACCCCGAGTGCCGAAGGCTTCCCCCGAGGGTTTCGTTCAAATTAGCACAGCATAAGCTGCGCACTATGGCGTACGTGCGCCCGGCAGCTATGCTGATTAGGTTTTCTCCGGGCCAGGGAGCAACGGCCCATCCAGGTTGCCGACAGGAGCGTGGTCATGAGCAAGAAAATGCTGGTAGTGCTGACCAACACAGCCAAGTATCCGACCTTGAAACGTGCGACGGGGCTGTGGCTGGGTGAAGCGGTGCACTTTGTCGAGAAAGTCGAAAAGGCCGGCTACATGGTCGATTATGTCAGCCCAGAGGGGGGCTATGTCCCTGTCGACCCACACAGCCTGCAGATGGCCCCCGACCTGGACTGGCAATGGTATGACGACAAGCGCTTCATGACCCGCCTGGGCACCAGCTTGAGCCCTGGCCAGGTAAAAGCCGAGGAATACAGCGTCATCTATTACACCGGTGGGCATGGGGTGATGTACGACTTTGCCGAGAACAAGCCGCTGCAGGAGCTGGCGCGCAAGGTCTACGAAAAAGGCGGCATTGTTGCAGCGGTCTGCCATGGCGTGGCCGGCCTGCTTAACATCAAGCTCAGCGACAACAGCCTTCTGCTGAAAGGTCGCAAAGTGACCGGCTTTTCCGATATTGAGGAACAACTGGTCGAGCTGGACAAGGTGGTGCCTTTCTCGACGGAAAAAGAGCTAGGTGGCCGGGGCGGCGAGTACAGCAAACATGATGACCCGTGGAAGCCATACGTCGTCGAGGATGGTCTGCTGATCACCGGTCAGAACCCAGATTCCACTGCGCTGCTCGCAGAGAAAGTACTGGAGAAACTCAACGCCAAGTAAAGCCTTACATCAGCCTTCTGGTTTTCCTGTGGCGCAGACTGCACGCGGACTACAGCCGGCAGGTCATCGAATGCATAGGCTCTGGGCTCAGCTGTACACCACGAACAGCTTCTGCCCGGAGAACTAATGCACCATGTTGAAAATCATGCACGCCGGGCGCCGCCTGCGGGAGCTCCTGCTGCTCACCACTGTAGGCTTGGTGCCTGTGATTTCCGGTTTGCTGGTGATGATTGTACAGCTGGAAATGAAGCTTGAGGAAAACGCGGCCATTTCCGTTCAGGAAGCGGTTTTCAGCATTGACCAGGCACTGAATCGACTGCAAGAGGCTGCCCAGCGCACCCTGCCGCTGGCAGGCAAGCCCTGCCAAAGCGTTAACAGTGCTTTACAGGAGCAGGTCGTGAGCCGTTCCATGCTCAGGTCGTTGACCCTGGTAAAGGGCAATGAAGCCTACTGCAGCAGCGCTTCAGACTCACTTGACCACTTATCTGCCTTCGCCTCATCTGGCCAACAGGTCGAACTGTCCTATGGCCAACCTGACAGGCGCCGCAAACTGCTGGTCAACTTTTACCTGCAAGGCAACGAAAGCGGCGTAATCGTGACCGCTTATGCCTCACAGCTGCGCAATGAACTGGATGCCTTTCAGGACGGACTGACGCTGCTGGTGGAGTTTGGCAACCGCTGGATCTGGAGCGAAGGCGATAGCCGTGACGCACAGCGCCCTTCGCAGTCCGAGTTTTTCGCCACCGCGTTGTCGGCCAAATATGGGTACAGGGTAAAAGGCGGCTACGCACAGGGTTACACCGCCCAGGAAATCCGCCAGTCCATGCTGCAGATCCTGCCCTCGTTGGTGCTGGTGGGGACCGTGACCGGCCTGATCGTCTATCTGGGCCTGTTCAGGGCACGCTCCAGCAGCCGAGATAGAGCCGCCAATGCTACATGAAGGCGGCGCTACCCAGAGGGCATCAGTCGGTGCTCAGCACACCGCGGCGTACCTGGTCACGTTCGATGGATTCGAACAACGCCTTGAAGTTGCCTTCACCAAAGCCATCGTCACCTTTGCGCTGGATGAACTCGAAGAACACCGGGCCGAGCAGGGTTTCCGAGAAAATCTGCAACAACAGGCGTTTGTCTTCGGGCTGCGAGGCACCATCGAGGAGGATGCCGCGTGCTTGCAACTGATCGACCGGCTCGCCGTGACCAGGCAGCCGCTCCTCGAGCATTTCGTAGTAGGTTTGCGGCGGAGCAGTCATGAAGCGCATGCCAAAGCCCTTCAGGGCATCCCAGGTCTTGAGCAGGTCGTCGGTCAGGAAGGCCACGTGCTGGATACCTTCCCCGTTGAACTGCATCAGGAATTCTTCGATCTGGCCTGCACCCTTGGACGACTCTTCGTTGAGCGGAATGCGGATCATGCCATCGGGAGCAGTCATGGCCTTGGACGTCAGGCCGGTGTACTCACCCTTGATATCGAAGTAGCGGATTTCGCGGAAGTTGAACAGCTTCTCGTAGAAGCCAGCCCAGTAGGCCATGCGCCCGCGATAAACGTTGTGGGTGAGGTGGTCGATGATTTTCAGGCCGGCACCCACCGGGTTGCGGTCCACACCTTCGATGAAGTTGAAGTCGATGTCGTAGATCGAGCTGCCTTCGTCGAAGCGGTCGATCAGGTAAAGCGGCGCACCACCGATGCCTTTGATTGCCGGCAGACGCAGCTCCATCGGCCCGGTTTCGATTTCAACCGGCTGGGCGCCCAGTTCCAGTGCGCGGGCATAGGCCTCATGGGCATTGCGCACACGGAACGCCATGCCGCACACCGACGGGCCGTGTTCGGCCGCGAAGTACGAGGCGATGCTCTTGGGTTCGTTGTTCAGGATCAGGTTGATGCCACCCTGGCGGTACAGGTGCACATCCTTGGAACGGTGGCTGGCCACCTTGGTGAAGCCCAGAATCTGGAAGACCGGCTCAAGTACGCCCGGGGTCGGCGAAGCCAGTTCGATGAATTCGAAGCCCATCAGGCCCATTGGATTTTCGAAGATATCAGCCATGTTCGTGTCCTCATCTGCAGCGAAATATTATTGATTGCGTAGGATGTGGGACAGAAACGGCGGGGCGCAGGGGATGCCTCGCACGCTGCGGGCGAGGAAGTCACCTATGATCAGCTTGAACCCATGGTATGTCATATGGACCCATTCTCGGCGGGCTTGATCCTTCGGTATTAAAGGACCTTATTGTTGTATTCGTAAATGGATTCTACATTGCGTAAAAACGTTTGTCGCGTTTTAGTTGGCCGCACGTCCCGACAAGCGGCTATCCTCTCGTTACCCTTCACACAGATCATTCCCGCATGCCTCTTACCGTCAAACGCCGCGCCAGCCTGAGCTGGCGCAACCTGCTGCCCTGGGTCGTCGGCGTGCTGCCAGTATTGTGCGGCCTTGCCGTGATGAACTGGCAGGTAGAGCGCGAGATGCAGGCCAGCAGCCAGGCCACCGCCCGCCAGGCGGTGGAGCACGTCGAACGCATCCTCGACAACCTGTCCCGTGCTGCCAATGCGCTACTCCCCCTGACTGCCAGCCCTTGCGACCAGGTCCAGCTTACGCTGCGTGCCCAGGTGACCCGCAATGCCTTCGTGCGCTCGACCAACCTGTTCAGGCACAACACCCTTTATTGCACCTCGCTGTTCGGCGAGTTCGACGAGCCGGTCAACGCCAGCGACTACACCGACGGCAAGCTGTGGCTGATGGACGGCAACTCGGTCACCCCGGGGCATCCGCTGTTGGTGTACCGCGCCAGCGACGGCGACAACGGCGCGATCACCACGGTGGATGGCGACCATTTGTTGACCGCATTGCGCCTGATCGGCCCGGATGAAGAGCTGCAAATACGCGTGGGCAACGCCTGGATGGGCAAGGACGGCGTTGTACATATAGGCGCACCACCTGCCGCAGCCAGTGCCAATGTGTTGCTGGGCTCGACGCGTTACCCGTTCAGCGTGCAGGGCGGCTACAGCGCCGACAAGCAAGGCCAGTTGCTGCGCAGCCACTACCCTGCCCTGCTCAGCCTACTGCTGGTACTGGGGGCCGTGGCCGCGCTGGTCTGCCGCTGGCAAATTCGCCGCGCCACCTCGCCCCGCGCCGAGCTGGATCGGGCCCTGCAGGCTGACGAATTCTTGCCGTACTTCCAGCCGGTGGTGCGCAAGGGCGATTACCGCTGGGCCGGTGCTGAAGTGCTGATGCGCTGGAACCACCCGCGAGAAGGCCTGGTTCGTCCTGACCTGTTCATCCCCTATGCCGAGCACAGCGGGCAGATCGTCGCCATGACCCGGGCGCTGATGATGCACACTGCCCAGAGCCTCGCGCCCTACATTGGGCTGCTGGAGGATGGCTTTCACATCGGGGTCAACATCACCGCCGACCACTGCCGCGACTTGCGCCTGCTGGACGACTGCCGCACCTTCCTGCAGCACTTCCCGCCTGGCCGGGTGGTACTGACCCTGGAGCTGACCGAGCGCAAGCTTATCGAGCCCACCCCGGTCACCCTGGAACTGTTCGAGAAACTGCATGCCATGGGGGTGATGATTGCACTCGACGACTTCGGCACCGGGCAATCCAGCCTCAATTACCTGCGCCAGTTCAAGGTCGACTACCTGAAAATCGACCAGAGCTTCGTTGCCATGATCGGCGCCGATGCGCTGTCCGTGCACATCCTCGAAACCATCATCGAGCTATCTGCCAAGTTGGGCCTTGGCATCGTTGCCGAGGGTGTCGAAACCGACACCCAGCGCGACTACCTGGCCCGCCATGGCGTGGACTTCCAGCAAGGCTACCTGTTCGCCAGGCCCATGCCTGCGGCGCAGTTCCTTGAGGCACTGGCCTCACATCCGGGCGCGTCACGGTTGCCGCAAGGCGCGCCCCCTGAGATCATGCGCGGCTGATCCAACCGCTCAACTCCCCATTCGAGGCATTTGTGTCAAAAGGCATTGTTTCATCGGTCATGGCGTCCTGTCTGTTCGCTGTGATGTACTTCTATACCTCGCTGCTCACGCCACTCGATGGCGAAGAGATCTTTGGCTGGCGCACCCTGCTGACGCTGCCCTGCCTCACCTTGTTCATGCTTGTCTCGAAGGACTGGAAACGGGTAGGCGAGCTGCTGGCCCGGGTAAAACGCACGCCCGTACTGTTGCTGGGCATGGTCGGTACGTCGTGGCTGATGGGCGTGCAGTTGTGGCTGTTCCTCTGGGCGCCCCTGCACGGTCGCAGCCTGGAAGTGTCGATGGGCTACTTTCTGCTGCCGCTGGCCATGGTGCTGACCGGGCGGCTGGTGTATGGCGAGCGCCTGTCGCGCCTGCAGAAGGTAGCCGTGGCCTGCGCCGCGCTGGGCGTAGGCCACGAGCTGTACCAGAATGGCAGTTTTGCCTGGGAAACCCTGCTGGTGACGATCGGCTACCCGATCTACTTCGTACTGCGCCGGCGTTGCCGCACCGACCACCTGGGTGGCCTGTGGTGCGACATGTGCCTGCTGCTGCCGTGGGCGCTGTACTTCGTGATCCAGGGCCCGCTTTCGTCCGGCGACCTGCAGGCTCACCCGGGCCTGTATGCCCTGATCCCGGTCCTTGGGGCGATCAGCGCCTCGGCCTTGATCGCCTACGTGCTGGCCAGTCGCTTATTACCATTCAGCCTGTTCGGCCTGCTCAGCTACGTCGAGCCCGTGCTGCTGGTGGGGGTGGCGCTGCTGCTGGGCGAAACCATCGGCCCGGATCAGTGGCTGACTTACCTGCCGATCTGGGCCGCGGTACTGGTGCTGGTGCTCGAAGGCTTCAAGCACCTGCTGCGTCAGCGTCGCCGTTCGGTATGAGCCGAACCTGGCGCACCCGCCGCTCTTCAACCGCCTCCACGGTCAGCGTCCAGCCATTCCAGGCCAGGCGATCCCCCACCATCGGCAGGCGGTCGAGCAGGCTCATCACCAGGCCTGCCAGGGTCTGGTAATCATCGGTGGCACGGGCACTGAAGCCGGTACGTGCCTGTACCTGGCTCAGGTTCAGTGCACCGCTCACCACAAAGCCTTCACCCTCCTGGACGATACCGGGGCCTTCAACCTCGCTCGCGTCCGGTAGTTCACCGGCAATCGACTCAAGGATGTCGGTCATGGTCAGCAGGCCGGTGAAGTCACCGAACTCGTTGACCACAAAGGCGATGTGGGTCGACTGCCCACGCATCTGCTCCAGGGCATTGAGGATGCTGAAGCTCTCCAGCAGGTTCAACGGCGCCCGTACCATGCCTTCCAGCTCCGGCTGGTGGCCCGACAACAACTCCTTGAGCAGCTCCTTCTTGTGCACGAAGCCCAGTGGTTCGTCGACACGGCCATTACGTATCAACGGCAGGCGCGAGTACGGCGAGTTGGCAAGGGCCTGGGCAATGGCTTCGGCCGGTTGCGCAAGGTCGATCACATCAACCTCGGCACGTGCGGTCATCACCGTACGGATCGGCCGCTCGGCCAGGTTCAGTACGCCACTGATCATTACCCGCTCCCTGCGATCGAACAGCACCTGTTCCTCGCCACCTTCGACCAGGTCGGCTATTTCCTCGCCCACCTCGTCAGCCTCGACCCGGCGGCCGCCCAGCAGGCGCAGCACGGCATGTGCGGTGCGCTCACGCAGCGGCCGGTGCTGCTGCAAGCTGCGCTTGCGGCGGGCACGAGCCAGCTGGTTGAACAGCTCGATCAGGATCGAGAAACCAATCGCTGCGTACAGGTAGCCTTTCGGGATATGGAAGCCCAGGCCCTCGGCGGTGAGGCTGAAGCCAATCATCATCAGGAAGCCCAGGCACAGCATGATCACCGTGGGGTGGGCGTTGACGAAGCGGGTCAGCGGCTTGCTGGCAACGATCATGATACCGATCGAGAAGATCACCGCGATCATCATCACCGACAGCTCATCGACCATGCCCACTGCCGTGATCACCGCATCCAGCGAGAACACCGCGTCCAGCACCACGATCTGGGCGACGATAGGCCAGAATGCGGCATGGCGCAGCGTGCCACTGGCCTGGGTCACATGGCCTTCCAGGCGTTCGTGCAACTCCATGGTGGCCTTGAACAGCAAGAACACACCACCGAACAGCATGATCAGGTCACGGCCAGAGAAGCTCTTGCCGAACACGTCGATCAACGGTGCGGTGAGGGTGACCATCCACGAAATACTGGCCAACAGGCCCAGGCGCATGATCAATGCCAGGCTCAGGCCAATCACCCGCGCGCGATCGCGCTGATGCGGTGGCAGCTTGTCTGCCAGGATGGCAATGAACACCAGGTTGTCGATACCCAGCACCAGCTCAAGGACGATAAGCGTCAACAGGCCCAGCCAGGCCGTGGGATCGGCTAGCCATTCCATTAGCGGGTACTCACGAAGGAAGCGTCACGAGGACAGAGGGAGGACGGCCTGAGAGGCCAGAGACTGGGGGGCTCCGCGAAGGTGCTCATATATACCTTGATAGAAAATTGGGAAAATAATCCTACAGGCACAGCAGTTTTCTCTGATAGCGCAAAACTATTACAAAACCTGTAACGCGTGTGAGTCCGCATTGGGGGTACTTTTATTCAATACTCTAGACAACCAACAGCTGAAAATCAGGGTTCCCTGCAACCACCGGATCTCTCACATGAGCCTGTCCCTGTCCATGGCCGCCTTCGCACTGGCGGCGTCAATCTCCCCCGGCCCGGTCAACATCGTTGCCCTGAGCAGCGGCGCCAGCCATGGCTTACGTGCCAGCCTGGCGCATGTCGCCGGCGCCACCCTGGGCTTCTGTCTGTTGCTGGTGCTGGTCGGGCTGGGCCTGCACCAGTTGCTGCTGCGCTGGCCCATGCTGAGTGTGCTGCTGCACTGGGGTGGGGTGATGTTTCTGCTGTACATGGCATGGAAACTGGCCCGCGACGATGGCCAGCTGACAGGCGCGCACTCAACACCCGCCCCCTCGGCCTGGCACGGCGCGGCCATGCAATGGCTGAACCCCAAGGCCTGGCTGGCGGCAGTGGCCGGGGTCGGCGCTTATACCGGCGGTGAGCAGCACTTGCTGTGGTTGTTCGCCTGGATCTACGGGCCGATCTGTTTCATTTCGGTGGCCAGCTGGGCATGGGCAGGCAGCGTGATTCGCCAGTACCTGAGCAACCCACGGCACATGCGCCTGCTCAATCGAGGGTTGGCGGTTTTGCTGGCGGGCAGCGCTGTGTACCTGGTTATCTGACCCCGGTGGCATTGCGGTAATGACCCGGCGTCGCAGCCAAATGCTTTTTGAACGCCCGCTGCAAGTGCGCCTGGTCGGCAAACCCGGCCTCCTGCGCGACCTCGGCAATGGCCCGCCCCTGACGCAACTGCGCCCTGGCCAGCTGAACGCGCTGGTCGAGCAGATAGCCATGCGGTGTCAGCCCGTAATGTTGGCGAAAGGCACGAATCAGGTAGGCGCGCGACAGGCCGCACGCTGCGCAGACATCTGCCAGGCTCAGCGGATCGCTGCGATGAGCGCGTATGAACGCTGCTGCCGCGTCCAGCCGTGGGTGGCCTTCGTCAGTGACACGGGCATTGGCGCCGAGAAAGTCCGGCAATGAGCCGAACAGCGCGGCCAGGCGGCCTTCCCGGTCAGGCACACCCGCATCGAACAGGTCTGCAAACCCCTGCAATAACCGTTGGTACAACGCAGGGGAGTCACTCCAGGTGTGCGTCGGCAATTCAAAGCCTTGCGCCTGTAACCAGGGGAGGTCGACGAACAGCATCAGGTAAGACCAGGGCTCACCGTCGATGGGATTACAGGTATGCACAACGCCCGGGTTCATCAGCACGGTGGTACCGGCCCCTACCTGGATGCGCAGGTCACCGTTGAGGTAGGTGCTTCGCCCGCCGGTGATCACACCGATCGAAAAGCTCTCATGCGAGTGCGCGGCGTAGCACACCTGCCGCCCGTCCCCTACCCGCCGCGCTTCGACAAAGGGTAATGCAGGGTCACGCCAGAACCGCGAAACCTCGATCATCCCCTTGCCCACTCGCTGCCGACATGCACCGATACTACACGTTTACCTGTGGAAACAGGTCCAGCGTCCGCTCCACCTCACCGATATCAATCACGAAGCCATCACCCTCCGGTAGGCCGACCACAAAGCCAAAATGCTGGTAGTCACGATCCGTCAGGTACTTGTAGTAGCTGACAAAGCGGTTCGGCGGCTGCAAGGTCAGCAGGCAGCCGCCAGGCTGAAGCACATTCACCCCGTGCACCAACTGGCTGCCCTCCACGCCGATGACCACTCTGGCCCCGGCACAGGCCGCAACAATACTCGGCACGTCGGACTTCAGCGGATTGACGATGCGAAAACCACGGGTCACACGCAGGTGCTCGGCAAGCTCCAGCTCGTTGCGCAACAGGCGCAGGTCACCATCCCCCCCGCGCAGCAGGAATACGCCAGGATGCGGGGCATGCGGCACGTGCGACAGCAGTTTGTCACCCATGGCCCGGTAGCGGGCATGCCGGCTGCGATTGTTGCTCTGGTCATCGAACAGCACCAGCTCACGGAAAAAAGCACTGCGCAGGCGCACCGGTTTCATGCCCAGCCAGTCTTCGTAGGCCGGCGCCTGGGTGAACAGCGGGTACCGGGCCGATGGCGCGGTGGTCACCGGTATGCCCTCGTTACAGGCCAGCGCATAGGTCGGGCAATCTTCCATCAGCCAGGTGCCGAACCACGAGTTGCCGTTTTGCGTGCAATAAATGGCCCCGCGGTCTATTTCGTTGTCAACGATGATGGTCGGAAAGGTGCTCGGTTTCAGCGACAGCCAGTGGCTGGCCTTGCCCTTGTACAACGCGCCATCGACCAGCCACACATTCTTGATCAGGTAGCCGCGGGTTGGCCCTTGTAGCGTGCTGATGCCGCCCTCCATGGTGCGAGCGGGGTGCACGTAGGGGTAAAAACGCTTGCCCTCCCAGCCCGTGACCCGCTCCATCTGGCCAGGCAGGAAAATGGCCGGCGGCGACACCGTGGTTTCACCCGGGGCAATGTCCCAACTCTTGGTGGCGATGCTCTTGAGGTCGAGGGCCGTGTTCTTGCCCAGCCGCTTGCGCGCCATGTAGCGGTAGGCGGCCAACGTCCACGTGTGCTGCTTGGTTTCGGGCGATGCACTGAACTGCGAGATGTCGCTTCCCATGAAGCGTCCTCCCCTGATGACGAAGTCTAAACCCTGGCGTAAAGCGCCAGATCAATGCATCCCTGGCAACCACTCAGTTGCATGTGACTCTTTCCATGGTGGGCGGCGACTGCAGGCTGGCGTAACGGCTGCGCAGGGTTTCCACGAACGGTTCACCCGCACTTCTGCCACCATAGAGATAAATCTTGTGCAGGCCGCCAAACACCATTTCGTGGTAACGGCTGGCAACCTCCTCATCGCTCGGGCCATCCGGCAACCCCAGGTGCAGCGTGAGTTTGTCGCCCTCCACTGCAAACATCGGGGTATCCCACAAGAACTTCGCCGTACCGGTCTTGGGCAGGCGAACAAACAGGTAGGCATGGTTGCCCAAAGAGTCGATGTCCCCCCCGCGACGGCGCTTCCATTTCAGCAGGCCGTCGTCCGGGCGCGCCAGGCACAGGCCGATGTCGTAATAATCGAAGCCCTGCTCCAAGGCCCATTCAAGCGCCATGAAAGTGGTAATCGAATTGACCTCGCGCAACCTCTTGGCATCACTGAACACCGCCTCGCAATAGCCGAAACGCAACGTGCTCCAGTAGCGCTTGCCACCGCGTACCACTTCGCAACCCAAATGGCAGCCGATCACTTCGTCACCCAACGTGATCAGGTCGAGCCTGCCGACGCTTTTGGCAATGCGGAACACTTCTTCCGTGGGGAACTGCGCAGCATGGATACCCTGCCTGGCGGTGGCATAGGGGCGCAGCAGCTCACGGTCTGCCATGGCGATCTCGTCGTCCGAGAGGGCCTGACGCATCTGGTACAGCGGGCGATTCTTGCGAATACTGCGCCGCAGTTCGCTGTCGTAGCGCGCCGTGATGTCCTCCAGCGAGCGGCCCAGTGGCACTACGGCGCTCAGGTAATGGGGCACCGACAGCGCTCCCGACGAGGGCATTTCGCTGATGACCACGACATGGTTGGCAGCCGCCGTCGCACTTGCACTGTCCACGATAGAAGCGCTGCCCTGGCCCTTGCCACCGATCAGCAGCTTGGCCATTTCCCGCTGTTGCTTGCGGCCGATGTAAAGAATTTCGTAAGGGCTTTCCTGCTGTAGCCGAAACCTGGCTACTTCCCAACGCCAGAAACAGGCACGCGCCGCCATTTCCCGAACTTTGCTGGCCAGCAGCCTCATTTCGTAGCGCATGGAGGGTGACAGGAGCTTTCGCGCCACAGCCGTCAAGGTCTCTTTCATTTCTTCTTCGACGTCCTTTGAAGTGCTCTATGGTCTATCTGAAAAAGAGAAAAAATCAGCAAAAACACTTAACGCTTTGATTTTTATAGTTTGCCGTGAAACTTGCCTATCACATTCAGTAACAATTTAAGATGCCTGCAAACGCTTTGGCAAGCGGCTTCTGGCTGACTTTAGATCAAGTTTGATGGCGTCAAATTTCCTGCGTGGAAACCCACGCCAATCGCAAGTTTGCTATAAGCGTGCCGACACACCTGGCATTTCATTACCACTTGGCTATTGATAATTAGCATTTGATATCTTCTTTGCATAAAAGAAACGTCAAACTGCCTGAACGCTTTACAAGGTGCCTGCTGGCTCATTTGGCAAGCACACACGGTCCGCTTGAGCCAGACTGGTGTTTTTCCGGCGGCCGGTGCATGCTCGCAGCTGAAGCGATTCACCCGGCTTGAAACCAGCCCCGCAATGTGAGGTGCAGTACCTATGGACCGTCTGCTCGATTCACTCTTCCCCAGCGCCGAGAACATCCCTGAAATCTGGCGCCTGGGAGCCCCTCTGGAACAACGAGATTACCTGGTGAACGGCGAGCTCAGGCGCTGGGACGGCCCCTTGGCCACGGTACGCAGTCCGGTATGGCTCAAGGAGGGTGCTGATGAACGCCAGGTGGTGCTGGGCAGCGCACCGCTGCTCGATGCCGACACCGCCCTCACCGCCCTCGACGCCGCCGTACAGGCCTACGACAAGGGCCGCGGTGCCTGGCCGAACATGCGAGTGGCCGAACGTATCCAGCATGTCGAAACCTTCCTGGCACGCATGCGCGAGCAGCGCCAGGCGGTGGTCAAGCTGCTGATGTGGGAGATCGGCAAGAACCTCAAGGATTCGGAAAAGGAATTCGACCGCACCTGCGACTACATCGTCGACACCATCAACGCCCTCAAGGACCTCGACCGCCGCTCCAGCCGCTTCGAGCTGGAACAGGGCACCCTCGGCCAGATCCGCCGCGCGCCCCTGGGCGTGGCATTGTGCATGGGGCCCTACAATTACCCACTGAACGAAACCTTCACCACGCTGATCCCGGCGCTGATCATGGGCAACACCGTAGTGTTCAAGCCGGCCAAGTTCGGTGTGCTGCTGATCCGACCGTTGCTCGAAGCCTTCCGTGACAGCTTCCCGCCGGGTGTGATCAACGTGATCTATGGCCGCGGCCGGGAAACGGTGAGCGCGCTGATGGCCAGCGGCAACGTCGATGTGTTCGCCTTCATCGGTACACACAAGGCTGCCAGCGACCTTAAAAAGCTGCACCCACGCCCCCACCGCCTGCGCGCCGCACTGGGCCTGGATGCCAAGAACCCGGGCATCGTGCTGCCGCAGGTCGACCTCGACAACGCCGTCGAAGAAGCGGTTACCGGCGCGCTGTCGTTCAACGGCCAGCGCTGCACGGCACTGAAGATCCTGTTTGTCCACGAGGACGTGGTCGACGCCTTCCTCGACAAGTTCCAGCGCAAACTGGCCGCGCTCAAGCCCGGCATGCCCTGGGAACCGGGCGTGGCGCTGACGCCATTGCCGGAGCCCGGCAAAGTCGACTACCTCGACGGCCTTGTCGCCGATGCCACAGCCAAGGGCGCGCGCGTGCTGAACGAAGGTGGCGGGCAAAGCCGCGGGTCGTTCTTCTACCCGGCCCTGTTGTACCCGGTGAACCACGAAATGCGCGTGTACCACGAGGAGCAGTTCGGCCCCCTGGTACCCGTAGTGCCATATCGCGACCTGCAAACCGTCATCGACTACGTGCTGGACTCCGACTACGGCCAGCAGCTGAGCCTGTTCGGCAACGACCCGGCGACCATCGGCAGCCTGGTCGACATCTTCGCCAACCAGGTGGGGCGCATCAACATCAATGCACAATGTCAGCGCGGCCCGGACACCTACCCGTTCAACGGCCGCAAGAACAGCGCCGAAGGCACCCTGTCGGTACATGACGCCTTGCGTGTCTTCTCTATCCGCACCCTGGTCGCCACCCGCTTCCAGGAGGCCAACAAGGCACTGATCAGCGAAATCATCCGTAACCGCCAATCGAGCTTCCTGACCACCGACTACATCTTCTGACGGCCGCACTTATAGAAAATCGATCTAGCGCCATTGTCGATTTTCCATCGGCGCAAACGACTCTAAGCAACAGGGCGCCCTCCGGCGCCCACCGCAAAGGAGAGTCGAACATGGCAGTCAAACCCATCCCGGAAGGCCAGCACAGCATCACCCCCTACCTGGCTATCAACGACGCCGCCAAGGCCATCGAGTTCTACAAGGAGGCCTTTGGTGCGGTCGAGATGTTCCGCCTCGATGCCCCTGGTGGGCGCGTGGGCCATGCCGAATTGAGGATCGGTGACTCGTCGCTGATGCTGGGCGACCCCTGCGACATGGAGGGCGGCCTTACCGCCAGCCAGAAGCTCAGTGGCGCAGGCGTGGGCCTGCACCTGTATGTCGAGGACTGCGACAAGGTATACGCCCAGGCCCTGGCGGCTGGCGGCACCCAGTTGCACCCCTTGACCGACCAGTTCTACGGCGACCGTAGCGGCACCCTGAAGGACCCGTTCGGCAATATCTGGTTCGTCTCCACCCATAAGGAGGACCTGAGCCCTGATGAAATTCGTGCCCGCGCCGCGAAGATGTTCGGTGGTAACCCAGCGGCAAGTTGAAAGCGGCGCGACTTTGCTTGAAGCTTGAGGCTCGTAGCCTGGAGCTGCTTCATGCGAATCATCGACAAAACCGCTGCGCAGGTGCGCAGCCTGACCTCCGCCGAAGAGGAGCTGCTGGTCGGCTTTGCTGCCGGCAGCCTCGTCGGCCCTCGCCTGCTGCAGGCCAACCAGCTACTGATGAAGGTGCGCAACGCCAACCAGTGGCTGGCCTGTGACTGCCGCAAAGACGCCTTGCCGGTGCTCAATGTCACCCTTAACGGCAGCACCGGCACCTTGTTCCTCAAGAACAACCCAGGCACCGCCGCGCACGCGCCTGGCTGCCCGTTCACCAAGGACGAGCGGGAGGCCTCCGGGCGCGAAGACGACCCTGCGCCACCCGCCGCCTGGCTACCGCCTGACGCGCCATTGCGCCTGATTGGTGACTTCCGCGCCGGTAACGCCAGTGCCACCAGTGATGGTCACGAGCGGCGCGAACAGCAGCGCTTGCTGTCGCTGTTGCTGACCTGGATCGAAACCAGTGGCCTCAATCTCTACGCCACCCACTTGAAAAAAGACCTGACCACGCAGTTTGCCGAATTGCGCAGCGTGGCCAGCCGCTACCCGCTGCTGGAACGGGTACCTGCCAGCAACTACCTGGAAACCCGGCTGGACATGAAGCACATGATGATGCTCAAGTCCCGTCTGCGCGAAGCCACCGTGTTCGGCAACCATCGCCGCCATGGGCTGATGCTGGACTGCGTCGACCAGATCAAAGGGCGCAAGCTGTTCAACAACCGCAGTGAAGACGGCTTCGACTTCCAGGGGCACCACCTGTACTGGGGCGGTAGCCGTACCACCGGGCCGTTGCTGGCGCTGATGATCTACTCGCCGACCAGCGCCGGGAGCCATTTCTATGAGCTGATCCACGTGGCCAGCGTGCCGGTGCTGTCCCGTTCGCATCTGTTCCCGGTGTATCGCGATGAAGAGCGCGAACCGCTCAAGGCCCTGGTGTCGTTGATCGACTGGATGGCCAGCAAAGGCGTCAAGGTGCAGATGCGCCGGCCAGTGATCGGCGGCCAGGTGATGGATGAGCTGGTGCTGACCTCGGACCAGGACAGGGTGTTGTCAGTGTCGCTGCTGGAACAGCCCATCGGACCAGAGCCGGACACCGAAAACTTCAAGCGCTACGCCGACTTCAAGAGCCTGGAAACCTTCCGCAAGTTCGTCGCCGGTTTCTTCATGCGGGAGCGCTGAACGCCGGACAGTACATGCCCCCGCCCCAGGCTCGCGGGTACCGATTCAGTCCAGGCATTCCTTGGCCGCCTGGCGCAATCTGTCGCCAGACAGGAAGCTGCCCTTGTAGAAGGTCGCGCGGCTGCCCTCGCGAGCGTCGACCACGTCCAGCACATCGTCACTTGCCACCGCACTGGATGCCGTCAGCCGGTAACCGTGGGCAATCGACTTCTGTGTGGCCTGGGGTGCCAAGGCCTGCCATTTGGGCAGGACACAGGCAGCATACTGCTGCGGTGATTTTTTGGTCAGCTTGCTGGCAGTGGGTTTGCCGGGCGTTGCGCAGCCGACAAGAGTGGCAACTAACGCAGAGGCGAGAAAGATACGAAAAGTAGGCATTTGCAATTGGCCGTCAGGGATACGCTGCATTCTAGCGAGGGTTGCGCCGAGTTCCTAATCAACCAAGGTCTTGCAGCTGAATTTTCGCGTAATTGACACAGTACCAACGCGCCAGCAACAACAAACACACATAGCAGCTTGTTTACTAGCGCCCGGGAGCAGCAATTAATTGTTGTGACCCAAGGAACGAATTCATTCTGCCCTGCTTCTGATTAACATCACGGCATCAACGGCCGGCTTTGCTCAGGAGAACCCCATGCTCTGGTGGCTGGACCTACTCGCCCAATATGCAACCTCCACCGGCCTGGCCGTGCTCTGTATTTTCGTGTTCTGGGCTTATGGCCTGGCATTCGGCAGGGCCTACATGAAGCTGCTTTCTGGCCTGCTGGCCGCCATGCTGCTCATGATCGCCGCATGCCCGCACGGTGTGGACTTCGCGCTAGGCAAACACCTGACACCGGGTGATACCCGTGCTTTGCTGCTGTTTCTTGCAGATGCTACAGGCGTGATCACGGCGGTGGTGGTGGCCTCGTTTTTCTTCAGCCCAGGGCGGTTGCCGGACGAAGCGTGAACGGGTGACATACAGTGCACCTGATATTTCTGCCAGTAGCATGGCCGGCTGAACGCTGGGAAAGTGAACCTGCCAATGGGGCATCACACCGCGACTCGGCCAGGGATTACACACCATGCAAAAGAACGCCAACACCACGCAATTCTTCTATCAGAACGGCAAGCTGGTCACTCTTAAAACCGGTGAACAGGGCCGCAGCATCTTTCGCTCCTCGGACGTGCCACTTGCCGAGCAGCAATCAGACGGCACTCACTCCAGCGGATTGCTGGTGACCGACGACAAGGGTTCGGTACTGCAGGTGCAGGAAAAAAGCTGAAACCTCCGCCCCCACAGCAGGGATCGCACAAGCTTTTCAGAGCTCCGTCAAGGATGGGCCTTCCACAAATCTGTTGCGTTTCACCCGGCCCTGAGGCGATGCTCACGGGACCGATGAAGCAATAGACAAGGAAGGCCTTTAGCACTATGGAGACGCTTCACAGCATCAAGTCGGATCTGGTCAGAACAGCCGATCATCTGGAAAAACTCAGTCAGGCCATGAGCGGCCACGCCCGGTTCATGGAGGCGCGAGGTTCACAGCGCGAGATCGATGTCACGGCGCACATCCGCTCCATCGATGTGGTTGCGGACGAGTTGCGCTCTGTGGCTGCGAAAATCGACGACATCAAAGGCGCTTGATGATGAGCGAAGCGGGTGACCAGGTCGCATCAGGTGCCAGGGCAGCCAGTCAGCTGAACTTGAGCTTCGCCACTTTGCTCAGCGCCCAACCACTGAACACGTAGAACGCATCCAGGTAGAAGCGCCCCGCATAGTTGGGCAATGGCGCGTGATTCAACAGCACATCCGGGTCGGGCGCCGGTGGAAACAGGGCATAAAAGCCGTTGGGTAACACCGCCAAGGCCAGCAACAACAGGTAAGTCGAGGCTTGCAGGAGGGTGCTACGGCTGCTGAATCTGGCGGACCATTTCAGGCCGAAGTATGCAACCAGGCCGGCAACGGGCAACACCCAGAAATGCGTCGGGATCCCAATGAACATTTCGGCGACAACGCTTCTTGCTTCCACCCACTGTCCTCCATTCAAATGCGTGAATTATCACGGGCAAGGCAGGCAAATGCAAAACAGGCGCTGCTCAAGTCCTGTCCGGTTCTACCAGCCACTTCTTGAACTTTGCCGGTGAACCTGCATAAAGCGCGTTGGGCGGAACATCCTGGGTTACCACGCTGTTCGCCGCGACCACACTGTTGTGGCCGATACTGACACCGGGCAAGACCACGGCGCCCGCACCAATCCAGGCATTGTCGCCCACGGTGATCGGGGCAATGTAGTCATTGTCCTTGCGCCGCTGCGGGTTGATATCGTGACTGGTCGTGCACAGGCGTACTTGTGGGCCGAGCATGGCCATGCGGCCGATCCGGATAGTGGCTTCGTCGAGAAACACGCATCCGCTGTTGATAAAAGCGCCCTGCCCCAGTTCAAGATTGCCGCGCTCGAAGTAGAACGGCGGTCGAATGACCACATGGCTTTCGGTGCTGGCACCTGTTTTGGCCAAGAGGCGATTCACCTGCTTCTTGCCCAGGTCATGGGTATCCAGCAAGCGCATGAACTGACGAGGGGATAATGTTTTTTTGAGTTTTGCGACGAATAAGAGCAAGCGAGAAGTCCGACGGTGGTGAGGGCAGTGACGGCGTCATCGAGACATTAGCGGGCAGGCTATCGGCGCCTGCTGCCGTTTCTTGAGCACGCAAGCTTACCCGGCCCACAGGCAAAAAGCCCGCTCTCGACGGCGGGCATTTTGCGTCTGGTGTTGGATGATCATGCTCTTGAACACATCAACGCGGCATCCAGCAACCTGCCGTGGTCGTACCAGGCATCGCGTTGATAGGCGGTGAACCGCTGCTGGCCTGCTGTGCTGCGCAACTCCACAAGGCCCTCTGCCTTGCTGGGGTCGGTGCTTTCGATGAACAGTCTGACCGAGTGATCGCCATCGACCTCGTAGGTTTTCACATTCCCTGGAAGTTCGCCCTTCACGCACCCCAGATACGCCGGTGGGCTTTTCGCGGTGGTGCCAGAGGTATAATCATGCCCGTCACGCACGTCAGGGTTTTGTGCGCAACCTGCCAGGAACACTGTAGCGAGGGTGGACACAAGCAATGCGCCTGCTACCGATGTTGAACGCTTCACGCGACACACTCCTGCTCCCCCATTGAGAACCTGGAAAAGTGTTGCCAAGTAGTACGCCCATTTTTTAGTTTTCGTGAACCCATGTTACTGCTCAATCACAACCGTGCCATAGGGTTGTTTGCTATATGGGTTCAGGATTCATTTGAGTTATAGCCAGGCTTTTCTCCTGCTGCTTTTCTCGCAAGCATCAGGCCGGCCAGCCTGGCCGCAAGGATTCCGGCGGGGTTCGGGCATGTCACAGTCGGACGGGCATAAGCGACGGCAAATGACCCCAACTCCGAGTATTACCGAGCCCACTTTCGGGGTCAGGCAATGGCCTTGAGAAACACCAGGGTTGCCACCAGATCCAGTACCAGCACAGCAGCCACAACGAAAACCATGTAATAGCGGTCATCCTGAGTCATTTCGGCGCTCTCCGCGAGGTCAATGTCTCAGGGTCACAGCAATTACCGTTCCAGCATCGAACCGCATCCAACAGCTACCACTGCGCTCATGCGTGGCGGCCTTCTACGACGCCTTGACCTGGCACACCCCGTTGGCTTTGTTCTTGCCGGTATACGAGACATCGGGCGAACCGTCGGGATTGATCGAGAGTGAAACCGTCACCCCGCTGCCTTTGGCTTCGAAGTAGTTATCGTTGAACTTCTTCAGCTTGCCTTCCTTGCCATTGATATAGATCGGCCCGCCCTTGTCGGCATGGACCTCGATGTTGCCGGGGCACGTTGCGTTCAACAATGGAATCCCGGCCTGGGCAGCGCCCGACGCTACCAGCAAAGCACCCAGCAATAAGCGTTTCATCTCACACATCTCCAATGGATTGACCGAGATCGAAGCAATACCCCAGATCAGCGCTGGCCGCCATCGCCTTGGCGCTTTTCGCTCGATGCAGGCATAAAACCACCTGCGAAAAAAACACCCGCCGGCCCTATAAGCCAACTGACGCTCGTGCCTGGGCTAACAGCCGGTACAACAATAGTTAGTGCGAACAGACCTATTCCTGTCCACAGGCGCTTACGTGGTGTGAACCACGCTCGGAAGTTTTCCAGTGTTTCCCCCATCATCACCTATCGCCCCGAGCCATAGTAGAAACCCTCTGCAGTAAGCGCCACAGATGCGTGGTAGATCACCTCATTGCTTTTTCTCGTTGCATAGAGATTGCAGAGAAGCCGCCCGGGGCCTTCAGGAGGAATCGGAGAGATTGAATTTTTGTTGCTTTGATCCAGATTCAAGGGCGCGCGACTGAGCTGGCCCGACCGAACGGCGGCGACTATGACATGATCCAGATCGCCCTTTTGAGGTTTTACCTCCCGCATCCGCACAGTATTCCTTATCCACCCCTTCAACCTTGCCAATGCCCCGGACACTTCAAGCACACACAGCCTATCAAGCTCAGCCTCCAGGCTCCTGCCACTGCCTGCAGCCTTCCACTTTAAAAAATTTCCCTCTCGAATCGACTTGGGCTTGGCGTAATAGTTGTAAGCTTCCATACCAGGCGGGGGCCCGTCAGCGGCAAAGTTATAGGACATTTGCTTGCTAAAAATATCTCTGAATATCAAGGGATGATTTTTTTCGGTGTATTCCCTGACGTAGGACTCCGTGTACCATCGTTTGGCGACGAACACCCTGTTTTTGTCGTCGCCCGCAAGGGCTGGCTGGAATATGGCCGAACAGAGACCGACAACCGCAAACGCTCTAAATGCCATCTGAACTCCCTTCAACACACTCACCCTTTTCCGATAGAGGACCTTACGCATACTACTGCGGCAGGCCGCCTGCTATGGCGCTTGCGCAGCGTCTCAATAGAGCTGAATCTCTAACCTGACCCATTCCAGCGTGGATAAAATACCATCATCGCGCCAGTATTCCGCTATTTAATACATTCCTTGTCACGGGGTCTTTAGAGTATGGCGACGTCTTGCTGATACGGGGCCACGCGCGTCGAACGCGAGCTCGCTGTCACACGTATTGCTTAAGCCATTACCACTGGCCTGCCTCAGTGGAGAAAGTGATCCTTGACGTATTGCACCGTCTTGTCCAACGTGCGCGCCATATCGGGATGTCTTAACTGATACTTGCGCTCCAGTTGCTCGCTATCACTCATGTCGAAGCGCTGCGTCTGGATAAAGTCCAATGACTCGGCACTGATCGCAAACCGTGCTTCCAGCCCGGGAATCGCCAAAAGCCACCTGAGCAACCTTATCGGTACATGCCGGCGTGGCGCCTTGACCTCCAGCGTTTTTGCGATCTGCTCAAGCATCCCCTGCAGGCCCGATGTGTGTTCATGGAGCGCCAGCGCCTGGCGGTTGGCCATCGAGGGGTCGAACGCCACACAGGTCATCATCGCCACCAGGTAGTCAACGCTGACTAATGGCAGCCAGTGCCGGGGGGAGCCGGGGACCGCTTTGAACCGACCTTGTGCCAGATTTCGAACGAGTGCGACCAGAGGCTGCCCTTCCAGGATGTGACCGCTCTCGCTGTGGCCGCACACCGTAGCAGGATGAACGATCGTGTAGTCCGCGCCCGCATCCTGCATATAACGGATGACTGCAAAATGTGACTCGATCTTGCTGCCTTCGTAGCCACCTACCCGGCCGTAGACTGTGGGCCAATTTGTGTTCTCAGGGCACTCTTTATCAACACCGACACTGGCAAGGTGATCAAGGTTCTGCAGCATGAAGCCGCCCACCATCAGCAATCGGATGCGCTGGCTCGCCGCAAGCTTGGCGACCCTCAGCGCCCCAAGCACATTGACTGCCTGGGCGCGCTCCATTGACAGCCCCCAGGAAAACTCCGCGGCGAGGTGGAAGATCACAGAGGCCGAAGACACGCACTGCTTGTCCGCTTCGCTGATCCCGAGCCCCTCTCTGCTGATATCGCCCTCAACGGCATGGATATACGCAGGATTACCGCCCAGTTGACCTACCTGTTTTCTGAGACGCTCAATATTGCCAGGGGTGCGCATAAGCACCCAGGCCTTGTACCCGGCAGCAGTAAGACGGGCCAGTAGATGTTGCCCCACAAATCCACTGCCGCCTGTGACGAAGCATTCCACACTCATGCCTGATTCCTTGTCTGGATAATGGGTGCAGGCTAAGGTGTAGAGCACGCTCTACAGTCAAGGGGTTTTTAGTGTGAACGTTGGAGAATTAGAGCGCCGCAGTGGCGTCGGTCGGCATACATTGCGCTATTACGAACAGCTCGGGCTTATCGTGGCACAACGGCAAGCCAACAATTACCGCAGTTACAGCGATCAGACGGTTGTTGACCTGGCCTTTATTCAGAGCGCTCAGAGTGGCGGTTTTTCCCTCGCTGAGATTGGAGAAATTCTTGCAGCCAAGCGAGGTAACAAGATCGATTGCGCGCAAGGCGCAGCCTTGGTCGCCAGCAAGATGACCGAAATTCAAGCGAAGATCGCCACGCTTCAAGCCGCGTATGTCTTTCTGAACGCAGAGCATGCGAAGCTTGAAGCCAGTGCCATTGCCAACGGTCTGGTTACTCCCGGCTTAGCTGTCCATCTGCATGCCTCTACGCCATAACCTCCGGCAAGGCCATTCGCTCAGCTCGTCCAGCCACGCCGATGGCAGGCTTAACATTTGACCGTCCAGAGCTGATCGATCCGCGTCGTATAGGATTGGCTCATCATCTCCCTCCTCATCCCCCAGTCCGGGGATGCCGGCACGCTGGCGGCTCGCATCGTCCCCCTCCCCCAGCGCCCGTTGATGTCATCCATCACCTGCATCAGTCGATCACATGCCACTGACTGTTTGAGCGCAAACAAGTCCTCTGAAAAATCACCTGGTTGCCGCAGGTCCATCAGCAGGACTTCTGCCTTGCTGTAGCGAAATCCTGGCCTGAAGATTCGCCCGACCGCATCGGTGGCCAGTCGGGTCATCAGCAGCGTGTCGCAGGTGGGGTATGGCAGCTCCACCAACGCGCCCTGTGCGTGGTGCGCCTCATCCGGGTTGAACATGCCGGTGCGAATGCTCACACGCATGCGCTTGCACACTGAGCCTTGGGCGCGGAGTTTTTCCGTTGCTCGGCCGACGTAAGTGGCCACTGCCTGCTTGATGGGCGCCAGCTCTGTCAGCCGCTTGCCGAACATCCGGCTGCAGCAGATTTCCTGCTTCGGGGGGTCGGGGTCGTCCAGTTCCAGGCACGGCGTGCCTGCGAGCTCGCGGGCAGTCTTCTCCATCACCACACTGAATTTCTGCCGCAGCGTCCAGGCATCAGCCTTGGCCAGATCCATTGCCGTGTGAATGCCCATCGCCTCGAGGTGGGCGGTCATCCGCCGCCCGATGCCCCATACCTCTTTAACTTCGGTGTTGCGCAGCACCCAATCGCGCTTGAACGGATCGGTAATGTCGACCACACCCCCGGTCTGCGCCTGCAGGCACTTCGCCGTATGATTGGCCAGCTTGGCGAGCGTCTTTGTGCCGGCGATACCGACACCCACGGGGATACCGGTGCACTGGAAGATCCTGGACCGCATCTTGCGTCCGAACTGGGTCAGGTTTTCCTGTACTCCGGACAGATCAGCGAAGCACTCGTCGATGCTGTAGATCTCAGTGGCCGGCACCATCGAATCGATCAGGGTCATGACCCGCTCGCTCATGTCGCCGTACAACGCATAGTTGCTGCTGAAAGCCTTGATGCCGTGCCGACGCAGCTTGTCCTTCACTTGAAAGTACGGCTCGCCCATCTTCACGAAGGGCTTCGCGTCGTATGACCTGGCGATCACGCAGCCGTCGTTGTTGCTCAACACGACGATCGGGGTTTTGGCCAGGTCGGGCCGAAACACGCGCTCGCAGCTCGCGTAGAACGAGTTGCAGTCGATCAGCGCGAATACCTGGTCACTGCGCATGGTCGCGAACGCTGTAACGCACAACGCCCCAGACAACGAGCTCGTCGCCTTCCATGATGTACCGTGCCGGGTAGGCGGGATTTTCAGATTTCAGGATTACCACGCCATCGCGACGATGCAGACGCTTGCAAACGGGCTCGCTGTTGACTGCAGCGATGACAATGTCCCCATGCTCCGCCTCACGACCGCGGTCGACGATGACGATGTCACCCGAGTAGATCCCTGCCCCTTGCATGCTGTCGCCCTCCACTTTCACCAGATACACATGAGGTGCGCGAAGGTCGAATAGCTCATCAAGGGAAATATGGCCTTCCAGATGGTCCGCGGCAGGCGAAGGGAAACCAGCCGGAACGTGAAACGAATACAGCGGAAGCAGTTCGGTTCCGCCGGTTGGCGTACCCAAAAATATGATGGTCATGGTGGCAGGTCCGATGCGAACTGTATGTATATACAGTAAATCTGGCATCGGCTGCCCGGTCAATCCTGACCGGTAAAAATTCTGACGGACGAGAGGTGAGGTATGTGCGCTCCCAGCATCCACTCAGCAACAGCACTGATAACGTGGCGCCGTGCCGTCAGCCAGCGCTTCCCCGTTCAACGATAAAGCCTGCTCGCTGAAGGTGGCGCCTACCGGGAAAGCTGGGGGGCTAGTCTAGACTGGACATGAGAAACCACCACGGAGCCAGCAAATGGACCCGTTAACCTCTGATCAGTCGAAACCTCATGAAACTCCTGAAGACGCCGACCATCTCAGGTTTCATCGCGCCCATGAGCATATGCACCATCCCTTTGGTAATGATGCATTTGCCCGCAGAGCCGAAGCTTTCGCCCGTTTCTTTGGCACACCGTTGTTCTTAGGGTCTCAATCAGTAGTGGTTCTTATTTGGATGGGTATCAGCTTATCGGGGCTGTCAGCGTTCGACCCTTACCCTTTCATTCTATTGAACCTAGCGTTTAGTCTGCAGGCGGCCTATGCGGCCCCTCTAATTCTTCTTGCCCAAACTCGCCAAGCCGACCGTGACAAAGCTACCTCTGAAGCAGACGCACGACATCGAGAGGCAATTGCCATGGCCAATCAACGACGGCAGCGGGACGCAGAGATTCACAGCCAGCAGATACTGCAGTTATTGGAGCAAAATACACAGCTCACGGAAGTAACAAAGCAAATGAGTGAAAGAATCGAGATGCTCACTTCGCAGATGCACTCACACTTGCTTACCTCATCAGAGAAAGCGTCTACATCCAGCAACTAAGCAACCCGACCATCGAAGACGTCTTCTTGCCGCTGATGATCGGCGAGAGAGCGCCGCCAGGTGGCCGGAAGAAGTGGCCAGAGTGCGCGAGTGGGAGCGGCTGGTTAGCGACCGTCTTCGCCACAGTGACCGATCCCACCGTCAGGTCTGATGACAAGGCAAACGCAGGCCGCTTTAGATGAATGCCGGCTGGTCTGACAGCAGTCCGCCCATGAGGAACCCGGTGCCCGTGGGTATGAGCGTGACCGCGGCAGATTGCGAATCTTCGACGCATGGCTTCCAAGTCAGCTAACCCCGAAAGCCCTTTCGTGTTCCAACCGAGCAAAGGTGGGCTGTGGATCAACGAACCAAGTGTTACAATCCGCCAATTCAAATCGGCGCTGAAGGCGCTGAACATCCGTGAACGCCGTCAGTACGACACCCGCCGCACCTACGCAACCATGTGCCTGATGTCTGGGATGAACCCCGTGTTCATCGCGAGCCAGCTTGGCCACAGCGTCGAGATGTTGCTCTCTACCTACGCGAAATGGATCAGCTCCTCCTCGGACTGGAGGGAGCTGGAGAAGCTGCCGCCCCGAGTCGAATTGGCCCAAAACTGGCCCAAGACTGACGACAGGGCCTAAATACACCTCTGGAACCCCCGCAGGACAAGCACTTGATTTCTACCGCTAACATCACCATGCAGTTCGGCTCCAAGCCGCTGTTCGAAAACGTTTCCGTAAAATTCAACAACGGCAACCGTTACGGCCTGATCGGCGCTAACGGTTGCGGCAAGTCGACCTTCATGAAGATCCTCGGCGGCGACCTGGAGCCGTCCGGTGGCCAGGTCATGCTTGAGCCGAACACCCGCCTGGGCAAGCTGCGCCAGGACCAGTTCGCCTATGAAGAATTCACCGTGATCGACACCGTGATCATGGGCCACGGCCAGCTGTGGAAAGTCAAGGCCGAGCGCGACCGTATCTACTCGCTGCCGGAAATGACCGAGGAAGACGGCATGGCCGTCGCCGAGCTGGAAACCGAATTCGCCGAAATGGACGGCTACACCGCCGAATCCCGCGCCGGTGAACTGCTGCTCGGCCTGGGTATCCCCCTGGAGCAACACTTCGGCCCGATGAGCGAAGTGGCGCCAGGCTGGAAGCTGCGTGTGCTGCTGGCCCAGGCATTGTTCTCGGACCCGGACGTGCTGCTGCTCGACGAACCGACCAACCACCTGGATATCAACACCATCCGCTGGCTGGAAACGATCCTCACGGCGCGTAACAGCACCATGATCATCATTTCCCACGACCGCCACTTCCTCAACAGCGTCTGCACCCACATGGCCGACCTGGACTACGGCGAGCTGCGCCTGTTCCCGGGCAACTATGACGAGTACATGACTGCGGCTACCCAGTCGCGCGAGCAATTGCTGTCGGACAACGCCAAGAAAAAGGCACAGATCGCAGAGCTGCAGACCTTCGTCAGCCGCTTCTCGGCCAACGCCTCCAAGGCCAAGCAGGCGACTTCGCGCGCCAAGCAGATCGACAAGATCCAGCTGGCCGAGGTCAAGCCTTCCAGCCGTGTCAGCCCGTTCATCCGCTTCGAGCAGACCAAAAAGCTGCACCGTCAGGCGGTAGTGGTCGAGAAGATGGCGAAAGCCTTCGACGACAAGGTGCTGTTCAAGAACTTCGACATTACCGTCGAAGCGGGCGAGCGCGTTGCGATCATCGGCCCCAACGGTATTGGCAAGACTACCCTGCTGCGTACCTTGGTCGGCGAAATGACCCCGGATGCCGGATCGGTGAAATGGACCGACAGCGCCGAAGTGGGCTACTACGCCCAGGACCACGCTCACGACTTTGAAGACGACCTGAGCCTGTTCGACTGGATGGGCCAGTGGACCTCCGGCGAGCAGGTGATTCGCGGCACCCTGGGGCGCATGCTGTTCTCCAACGACGAGATCCTCAAGTCGGTGAAGGTGATTTCCGGTGGTGAGCAAGGCCGCATGCTGTTCGGCAAGCTGATCCTGCAAAAGCCTAACGTGCTGGTGATGGACGAGCCTACCAACCACCTGGACATGGAATCGATCGAGGCGCTGAACCTGGCGCTGGAAAACTACCCGGGCACCCTGCTGTTCGTCAGCCACGACCGCGAGTTCGTGTCGTCGCTGGCCACCCGCATCATCGAGCTGTCGCCCGATGGCGTGGTGGACTTCAGCGGCACCTACGACGATTACCTGCGCAGCCAGGGCGTACTGGTCTGATTGATGGGTAAGGCCTGGCCATTGTGTATGGCTGGGCCTCTTCGCGGGCTTGCCCGCGAAGATCCCACCGCCAGCCCTACAGCTGACGCAACCCGACGAATAATTCGTTAGCCTGCTTTCATTTCCTTCATGTAACAGCCATCATGGAACCACGCCCAACCGCCCGCCCGCGAAAGAGCCCATGACCGCGCAACAACCTGCCCCCGCCAGCAACACGCTGCACATCACTCAGCAGATCCTGTCGATCGTTTTCTACACCTTCATTGCCTTCCTCTGCATCGGCCTGCCGATTGCGGTGCTACCCAGCTACGTGCACGACCAACTGGGCTTTGGTGCAGTGATCGCCGGGGTAACCATTGGCCTGCAATACCTGGCCACCCTGCTCAGCCGCCCGTTTGCCGGGCGCGTTGCAGATACCCTCGGGGGCAAGCAAGCCATCCGTTTCGGCCTGATGGGAATTGCCGGCTGCGGGGTATTGACCCTGTTATCGGCCTGGACCCTGACGCTGCCCCTGCTGAGCCTGGCGCTGCTGCTTGTGGGCCGTTTGCTGCTCGGCATCGCCCAGGGGCTGATCGGTGTGGCCACCTTGAGCTGGGGCATCAGCCAGGTCGGCCCCGAACACACCGCCCGGGTGATCTCATGGAACGGCATCGCCTCCTACGGCGCGATTGCGATCGGCGCGCCCCTGGGAGTGTTGGCCGTGGATGGGCTGCATTTCAGCGTGCTGGGGCCAGCTTTGCTGGTGCTGGCAACCCTTGCCATGCTGGTGTTGCGCAAGCGTCCCGACGTGGTGGTGGTACGCGGCGAACGCCTGCCGTTCTGGTCGGCGTTTGCCCGGGTCGCGCCATGCGGCCTTGGCCTGACCCTGGCCTCGATCGGCTATGGCACCCTGACCACCTTCGTCACCTTGTACTATCTGGAGCGCGGCTGGGGTGGCGCAGCCTGGTGTTTGAGTGCGTTTGGTGTGTGCTTCATCATTTCGCGGCTGCTGTTCGTCAACGCGGTCAACCGGTTTGGTGGTTACAACGTGGCGGTCGCCTGCATGGCCACTGAAGTGCTCGGCCTGAGCCTGCTGTGGCTCGCGCCTTCGCCGGCCTGGGCTCTGGTTGGCGCAGGGCTTACCGGGTTCGGGCTGTCGCTGGTGTACCCGGCGCTGGGCGTCGAGGCAATCCGGCAGGTCCCCAGCAGCAGCCGCGGCGCGGGGCTGGGGGCCTATGCGGTGTTCTTCGATATGGCCTTGGCTATCGCCGGCCCGGTGATGGGCGCAGTAGCCGTGCACCTGGGCTATGCCTCGATCTTCTGCGTGGCTGCCCTGCTCGCCCTGGCCGGGGTGGGCCTAACGCTCTTGCTGTCGCGGCACGCTCGCCGCAGCTGACCGCTCGGCCAGTTGCGGCGTGCCCAGCGCCTGGCTGAAGAACGCCGCCGTTTCACGCTCTAGCGAATGATGGATATGGCGGCGGTCCACGCCCTCGGCATCTTTGCACAGCGCCGGCATCCGCGCATACTGCTCGGCGTCGCAGTGGGCCATGAACACAAAGTGGCCGGCGCCGGCCAACAGGCGGTAATCGGGGGTGACCGGTAGCTTGCGGGCCAGAGCCTCGGCGTTGCGGTCCACCGCCACCAGTTGGTCGCTATCGCCGCTATAGATCAGGGCTGGCACCTGAACCCCGGCCAAGGCATGGCGCCCGAACAGCAGGCTCAGCGGCGCCATCAGCATCACCGCCCCTACCCGCGGGTCGGCCTGCGGCGCCAGTTCGCTGCGGTCGGCAATCAATATGCCGTGGGTCTTGCAGGCGTCGGCGTCGTTCGGGCGCTCCAGGCAGTACTGGCGCAGGCGGTCCAGGTCCGGGCGCGCACCGGAAAGGATCAACGCGGTTTCGCCACCAGCCGAATAACCGATCACGCCCACCTTGCCTTCGTCCAGATAAGGCCCGACCAATGCATCATCGCGGGCGGCGGTGATTGCGGCGCTGACTTGCAGCGGCCGACCATACAGGTTGCTCAGGGTGCCCAGACGACTGTGGTCGCGGGCGTTGTCCCCCGGGTGCACTACCGCCACCACCACGAAGCCTCGCCGCGCCAACGCGGTTGCCAGGTAGTGCAGCGCCAATGGGCTGCCGGTATTGCCGTGGGACAGGACCAGTAACGGGAATCGGCCCGTGGCGACGGGTGCCTCCTCAGCCACCTCGACTGGATAGCCGTCTATACGGCTACTACGGGGTATACCAATAGCGGGGTAGAACGCCAGTGCTTGCATCGGCCGGCTATCGACCGGGTCGGCCAAGGTCATAGGGTGCAGGCCGACAACCCGTGGCGCAGCCTCGGCATGGGCCAGCAGGCCGCCGAGCAGGACCAGCGCCAACAGGCAGCGAGGGATAGTCATCGGCCAGCGGTTCCTTGCAGGGCGAAGAGATAGCCCAGCATAGAGCCGGCCTGGCTGGCGCCGGATGAAAACTGGATGAAACCATCGTCATGCAAGTTGCGCGCGCACCCTATGCATTTGCGCATGGCGTCGAACCCGTGGCATAGATACAGGTCCACGTCTTTACGTGACCGTTTCGCGCCAATGAAGGAGATTCATGCATGAGCAAGCCCGCCTATGTACCCCCCAAGGTCTGGCGCAACGAGGCAGCCTCCGGCGGCCAGTTCGCCAGCATCAACCGCCCGGTTGCCGGCCCGACGCACGACAAGGACCTGCCGCTGGGCAAGCACCCGCTGCAGCTGTATTCCCTGGCAACACCCAATGGCGTCAAGGTCACCATTGCCCTTGAAGAGCTGCTTGCCTTGGGCCATACCGCAGCCGAGTACGATGCCTGGTTGATCCGCATTGGTGAGGGCGACCAGTTTTCCAGCGGCTTCGTCCAGGTCAACCCCAATTCCAAGATCCCTGCCCTGCTCGACCGCAGCGTCGAACCAGCTGTGCGCGTATTTGAATCGGGTTCGATCCTGCTGTACCTGGCAGACAAGTTCGGCGCACTGCTGCCAAAATCGCCCGCTACACGCACAGAGAGCCTGAATTGGCTGTTCTGGCAGATGGGCGCGGCGCCTTACCTGGGCGGTGGCTTCGGTCACTTCTACGTGTACGCCCCGGAAAAATTCGAATACGCGATCAACCGCTTCACCATGGAGGCCAAGCGTCAACTGGACGTGCTTGACCGCCGCCTGGCCGAGAGCCGTTACCTGGGCGGTGATGAGTACAGCATTGCCGATATTGCCGTGTGGCCGTGGTATGGCCAGCTGGTGCGCGGCAACCTGTATGACGCGGCAGAATTCCTGGCGGTGGATGAGTATCCCAACGTACAGCGCTGGGCCGCGGAAATTGCCCTGCGCCCGGCGGTGCAGCGCGGAACTCGGGTAAACCGGACGTGGGGGGATGAGGCCAGCCAGGTGCCCGAGCGGCATACGGCGCAGGACCTGGATTGAGGGTTGGCCGGGGTCGCTGGGCGACCCCGACAATGCCCGCTTGCATAAAACCATTTGCCCCCGCGCAAACCTGCGTCCGCCAAGCCCTTCTTGTACACTCCTCGCACTAGCCCCCACCTGCACAAATTTTTTGGTGAACGCATGATCGAGGTAACCGAGGTTTCCATTGCCGAGCTGCGCGACGCGCTCGAGTCGGGCCGCACGACGGCGGTCGAGCTGGTCAAGGCTTACCTGGCGCGTATCGACGCCTATGATGGCGCCGACACCGCCACCGCCCTGAATGCTGTCGTGGTACGCAACCCGGAGGCGCTCAAAGAAGCCGAGGCCTCCGACGCCCGCCGCGCCCAAGGCCAGGTTCTGAGCCCGCTGGATGGCATCCCCTACACCGCCAAGGACAGCTACCTGGTCAAAGGCCTGACCGCCGCTTCCGGCAGCCCTGCGTTCAAGGACCTGGTAGCCCAACGCGACGCCTTCACCATCGAGCGTCTGCGCGCCGCCGGTGCCGTGTGCCTGGGCAAGACCAACATGCCGCCCATGGCCAACGGTGGCATGCAGCGCGGCGTGTATGGCCGCGCCGAAAGCCCGTATAACGCCAACTTCCTGACTGCGCCCTTCGCCTCGGGGTCGTCCAACGGTGCCGGCACCGCCACCGCCGCCAGTTTCAGCGCCTTCGGCCTGGCCGAGGAAACCTGGTCCAGCGGCCGTGGCCCGGCGTCCAACAATGGCTTGTGCGCCTACACCCCATCGCGCGGCGTGATTTCGGTGCGCGGCAACTGGCCGCTGACCCCGACCATGGACGTGGTGGTGCCTTACGCCCGCACCATGGCCGACCTGCTGGAAATCCTCGACGTGGTGGTCGCCGATGACGCTGACAAGCGCGGCGACCTGTGGCGCCTGCAGCCCTGGGTGCCGATCCCGGCGGCATCGACTGTGCGCCCTGCCTCTTACCTGGACCTGGCAGTGGATGCCAGCGCACTCAAGGGCAAACGCTTTGGCGTACCGCGCATGTACATCAATGCCGATGCCGAAGCAGGCACCTCCGAAAAACCAGGCATCGGTGGCCCGACCGGCCAACGCATCAACACCCGCGCTACTGTAATCGACTTGTGGCAACAGGCACGCCAGGCCCTGGAAGCGGCTGGTGCCGAAGTGCTGGAAGTGGACTTTCCGCTGGTGTCCAACTGCGAGGGCGACCGCCCGGGCGCACCGACCGTTTACAACCGCGGCATCGTCAGCAAGGAGTTCCTGCATGACGAGCTGTGGGAGCTGTCGGGCTGGGCGTTCGACGACTTCCTGCAAGCCAACGGCGACCCCAAGCTCAACCGCTTGGCCGATGTCGATGGCCCACAGATATTCCCGCACGACCCGGGCACTCTGCCCAACCGCGAGGACGACCTGGCTGCGGGCATGGACGAGTACGTCAACATGGCCAAGCGCGGGCTGAAGACCTGGGACCAGATCGAGACCGTGCCCGATGGCCTGCGCGGCCTGGAGCACACCCGCAAACTGGACCTGGAAGACTGGATGGACAACCTGGGCCTGGATGCGGTGCTGTTCCCGACCGTGGCCGATGTAGGCCCGGCCGATGCCGACGTCAACCCGGCATCGGCGGACATCGCCTGGAGCAACGGTATCTGGGTGGCCAACGGCAACCTGGCGATCCGTCACCTGGGTGTACCGACCGTCACCGTGCCAATGGGCGTGATGGCCGACATCGGCATGCCGGTGGGGCTGACCTTTGCCGGGCGTGCCTATAGCGACAATGCGCTGTTGAGCTTTGGTGCCGCCTTCGAGGCGACCGGCTCGCGCCGGATGATCCCGCCGCGCACCCCGGCTCTGGGCTGACTTTTACAAGGGCCGCTTTGCGGCCCATCGCCGACAAGCCAGCTCCCACAGGTACTGCAAACCTCAAGGGTTGTGCAGACCTGTGGGAGCTGGCTTGCCGGCGATAGGGCCAGCAGAACCACCGCAGATCGCTTAATTCAACTCAATGTGTAAAACTACACAAAATGTTGATTTTGCGATCTGCCATGCCTATCCCCCCCAGCGAAGAACGCCACCTCACACTCACGGTGCTCAAGGCCGCCATCCAGGCCTTGGGCAGCGTTGCCGCACGCAACATGGAAATCCTCCTGCACGACCTGGATCACCCGGAGCATTCCGTGGTGGCGATCGTCAACGGTCACCTCTCCGGCCGCAGCGTCGGCAGCCCGATCCTCGCCGCCCCAGAGCAGGACCAAGGCTTCAAGGCACTGATGCAGGCCTCAGCGGACCAGCACGGCAGCGAGCCGGTGGTACTGCCCGACTACCCCACCACGCTGAAGGGCCGCACCCTGCGCAGCGCCACCGCGATCTTTCGCGACAGCACCGGCCACCCCTTCGCCAGCCTCTGCGTCAACACCGACGTCACCGGCCTGGACGCCGCCATGAACTTTCTCCAGCAGTTCCAACCGCTGGGGGCCACGCCTGCCGTCAACGAACCCGCCGACATGGAACTGCTGATGAGCGAGATCATCCAGGCTTCCCTGCAACGCAGCGGCCAAGGGCGGATGAACAAACAGGCCAAGGTTGAAGCCGTGCGGGTCATGCAGGAGCGCGGCCTGTTCATCGTCAAGGGCGGCGTGGAAAAGGCGGCCAGTGCCCTCGGCGTAACCCGCTACACCATTTACAACTACCTTGAACAATTACGCGGAACCAGCCAATGACCTTGCATATCCATACCCCCCTGATCGAATCCCGCTCCCTGTCGTTGGCTGCGGGCCGAAACGTCTGGCTCAAGCTCGATGCCCTGCAACCTTGCGGCTCATTCAAACTGCGCGGGGTGGGCCACGCCTGCGAAGTGCATCAGGCCCGTGGCGCCCGGCAGTTCATCTCATCGTCGGGCGGCAACGCCGGCCTGGCGGTGGCTTATGCAGGGCGCAAACTGGGTGTGCCGGTGACCGTGGTAGTCCCCGAGACCACCACCGAGCGGGCCAAAGAGCTGCTGCGCCTGGAAGACGCCAACGTGGTGGTGCATGGCAGCTCCTGGCAAGAGGCCAACGCCCTGGCGCAGACCTTGGTGGGGCCGGATGATGCGTTCATCCACCCGTTTGACGATCCGCTGCTGTGGGCCGGGCATGCCAGCCTGATCGATGAAGTCGCCGAAGCAGGCGTCAAACCGGACGCCGTGGTGCTGTCGGTGGGCGGTGGCGGCTTGCTCAGCGGCGTGGTCCAGGGGCTGCAGCGCAATGGCTGGGGTGATGTCCCGGTGCTGGCGGTGGAAACCCACGGCGCCGCGTCGCTGCATGCGGCCATGCAGGCGGGGCATTCGGTCGAGCTGGAGCGCATCGCCTCGGTGGCGACCTCGCTGGGGGCAAAGCGGGTAGCCGATCAGGCGCTGGCCTGCGCGCAGCAACACCCGGTGCACAGCCACCTGGTCAGCGATCGTGCAGCGCTGGAAGCCTGTGAGCGGTTCCTGCTGGACCATCGCGTGCTGGTCGAGCCAGCGTGTGGAGCGGCGCTGGCATTGGCGTATGCGCCGGGCGCCTTGGCGCAATACCAGAATGTGCTGGTGGTGGTTTGTGGTGGTGCTACGGCAACGCTTGAGCAAATTCGGGCGTGGCTGCAGCAAGCCGATTGAGGCTGCCACCTGTCGGTGGTGATTACGTTAGTCACATGCGCCTGTTCTACTGAGCCCGCCGCAACCGGAAAAATGCCCTCGCAACGGCGTCAACCCTGACGAAATGCGTATCGCACCCTTTCGGTCTGCGGCAAGTGAAGGCACAATGCGTGTCCTTTTTTTGGCCGGCCTGGCCGGGGGCCTTTAAATGATCAAGACGCCGTATTACCTCATCGATAAAACCAAGCTGCTCAGCAACATGGAGAAGATCGCCTACGTGCGTGAACACTCCGGTGCCAAGGCGCTGCTTGCCCTCAAGTGCTTCGCCACCTGGTCGGTCTTCGACTTGATGCAGCAGTACATGGACGGCACCACCTCGTCCTCCCTCTTCGAGCTCAAGCTCGGCCGCCAGAAGTTCGCCGGCGAGACCCACGCCTACAGCGTGGCCTGGGCCGACGACGAGGTCGAGGAAATGCTCGAGAACTGCGACAAGATCATCTTCAACTCGATCGGCCAGCTGCAGCGCTTTGCCGAACAGTCCGAAGGCAAGGTGCGCGGCCTGCGCGTCAACCCGCAGGTCAGCAGCTCTGACTACCTGCTGGCCGACCCGGCACGTCCGTTCAGCCGCCTGGGCGAATGGGACCCTGCCAAGATCGAGCAGGTGATCGAACAGATCTCCGGCTTCATGTTCCACAACAACTGCGAGAACGGCGACTTCGGCCTGTTCGACAAGATGCTCACGCACATCGAAGAGCGCTTCGGTCACCTGCTGCACAAGGTCGAGTGGGTCAGCCTCGGTGGCGGCATCCACTTCACCGGTGAAGACTATGCGGTAGACGCCTTCTGCGCATGCCTCAAAGCCTTCTCGGAGAAGTACGGCGTGCAGGTGTACCTGGAGCCGGGCGAAGCGGCCATCACCAACAGCGCCTCGCTGGAAGTGACCGTGCTCGACACCCTGTACAACGGCAAGCACCTGGCCGTGGTCGACAGCTCGATTGAAGCGCACCTGCTCGACCTGCTGATCTACCGCCTCAACGCCAAGATGGCCCCCAACGACGGCGAGCACACCTACATGGTCTGCGGCAAGTCGTGCCTGGCCGGTGACATCTTCGGCGAGTACCAATTCGATCGCCCGTTGGCCATTGGCGATCGCCTGTCGTTCATCGACACGGCGGGTTACACCATGGTCAAGAAAAACTGGTTCAACGGTCTGAAAATGCCATCCATCGTGGTCAAGCAACTCGACGGCAGCGTCGAAGTCGTCCGCGAGTTCGGTTTTGAAGACTACGTTTCCAGCCTGTCGTAAGGCCGGCTTTCCAAGTAAGGAGCAAAAGGTAAATTGAAGAAGAACGTTCTTATCATTGGTGCAGGAGGTGTCGCCAAGGTGGTGGCCCACAAGTGCGCACAGCATAACGACGAACTGGGTCGTATCGCTATCGCGTCACGGAACATCTCCAAATGCCAGGCCATCATCGACAGCGTCAAGGCCAAGGGTAGCCTCAAGATACCCGCCGACATCCAGGCCTTCTCGCTCAATGCCCTCGATGTCGAGGCAACCAAGGCGCTGATCCGCGAGACCGAATCGCAGATCGTGATCAACGTAGGTTCCGCCTTCCTCAACATGTCGGTGCTGCGTGCCTGCATCGATACGGGTGTCGCCTATCTGGACACCGCCATCCACGAAGAGCCGGGCAAGATTTGCGAGACCCCGCCGTGGTACGGCAACTACGAGTGGAAACACCTCGAAGAGTGCCAGGCAAAGAACATTACAGCCATTCTCGGCGTCGGTTTCGACCCGGGTGTGGTAAACAGCTACGCCAAACTGGCGCAGCAGCAGTATTTCGACAGCATTGATTCGATCGACATTCTCGACGTCAATGCCGGTTCGCATGGCAAGTACTTTGCCACCAACTTCGACCCGGAAATCAACTTCCGCGAGTTCACCGGGCAAGTGTGGAGCTGGCAGAACAGCCAGTGGACCAGCAACACCATGTTCGAGGTCAAGCGTACCGACGACCTGCCCGTGGTAGGTTCGCAAAACCTGTACCTGACCGGCCACGACGAAGTTCACTCGATTTCGAAGAACCTCAACGTACCGAACGTGCGTTTCTGGATGAGCTTCGGCGAGCACTACATCAATGTGTTCACCGTGCTGAAAAACCTGGGCCTGCTCAGCGAGCAACCGGTGAAAACCGCCGAAGGCCTGGAAGTGGTACCGCTGAAAGTGGTCAAGGCCGTACTGCCAGACCCGGCCTCCCTGGCCCCTGGCTACACCGGCAAGACCTGCATCGGTGACCTGGTCAAGGGCACCAAGGATGGCCAGCCGCGCGAAGTGTTCATCTACAACGTGGCTGACCACGAAGAAGCCTACGCCGAGACCGACAGCCAGGGCATTTCCTACACCGCCGGTGTACCGCCAGTGGCTGCTGCCCTGCTGGTTGCCCGTGGCGAATGGGATGCCAAGCGCATGGTCAACGTCGAGGAGCTGCCAGCCGAGCCGTTCCTCAAGGCGCTGGACGTGATGGGCCTGCCAACCCGCGTCAAGGATGAAAAAGGCGATCGTCCTTGGGACGCTGAAGCCTAAGTAACAAACAGAAGGGGCGCCACATGGCGCCCCTTCTGCGTTTCCAGGCCTGGCCTCTTCGCGGGCTCGCCCGCTCCCACAGGTAACGTGCTTCTCAGGCCTCAAGTTATCCTGTGGGGGGGCAAGCCCGCGAAGAGGCCCGTGCAGGACTACACCCTACTTCCGCGCCTCAAGAATGAGGTTGAACGGCGTCTGCGTCGCACGCCGGAACCGGCTGAACCCCGCCTCCTCGAACACCGCCCGCAACCGCGCCTCCCCGGCTTGCGCGCCCAGCCCCAAGCCCACCTCCTGCGACAGCGAATTCGGCGTGCAGATGAAGGTAGACGCTGCGTAGAACAAGCGCCCTACCGGCGTCAGGTTGCCGTCCAGCGAATCCTCGGCAAAAGGTTCGACCAGCATGACCGTGCCGTCGGCCTTCAACGCCCGATAGGCATGCTTGGCCGCCCCCACCGGGTCGCCCATGTCGTGCAGGCAATCGAAGAAACACACCAGGTCATGGTCATGCCCCGGGTAATCCTTCGCACTGGCCTGCTGAAAACTCACCCGCTCGGCTAGCCCCGCCTCACGCGCACGATCGTTGGCGGTGGTGATGGAAGGCCCGTGGTAGTCGTAGCCGACGAAGGTAGACGCTGGAAACGCCTGGGCCATGACCAGCGTCGAGGCGCCATGCCCGCAGCCTACATCCGCGACCTTGGCGCCCGCCTGTAGCTTGGCCACTACCCCCTCGAGCGCTGGCAACCACTCAGCGACCAGAAACGTACGGTAGCCCGGCCGGAAAAACCGCTCGGTACCGCTGAACATGCACGGGTGGTGGTCCCCCCAGGCCAGCCCGCCATCGCCGCGCATGGCCGCGACCAGCTTGTCCTTGTCATGGAACAGCGCAGCGATCACTGCGGCCCCACCGGCCATGTAAGCCGGGGAGTCCTCCAGCGCCAAGGCCATGGCCTGCTCTTCGGGCAGCACAAAAGAGCCCTTGTCGTGTGCCATGTAACCCGAAGCGGCCTGGGCGTTCAGCCATTCGCGCACCAGCCGCGGATGGCAGCCGGTTTTTTCCGCCAGTGCTTCGGGGGTAGTTGGCTGGCTATCGGCCATCGCTCGATACAACCCCAGTTCATCGCCCAGGATGACATTGGCCAGGGTCGCCGCTGCACCCATGTCGCCCACCAGCTTGCCCATGAAATCGTGAAGCCTTGCCTCGTCCATGACCTGCCCTCCTCTGCAAGAAGGCCATCGCCAGCGAGGGAACTCCGATCCGGGGAGGCGGTGGTCGGTTCAAGGGTTTGTGCTCGCCCTACAGCGCGTTATCGCGAGCACTCGGTAAGTCTAGATCTTCTGCACATACGCGACGAGATCCCGTCTAAATAGCGGCGGAATTCCTCCTTCAGGTAACAATTCCTAAACAAGACTGTGACATTTTTTTTCAGCTTTCTTATCAAGGAGCGGAAAGATGAAAGTCACGGTTTTTGGTACCGGCTATGTCGGCCTCACCCAGGCAGTGTGCCTGGCCCAGGTGGGGCACTCGGTGTTGTGCATGGATGTCGACGCCGAGCGGGTTGCCACCCTTAATGCAGGCCATTGCCCGATCTTCGAGCCCGGCCTTGCGCCGATGCTGGAGAAAAACCTGGCCTGTGGCCGCCTGCGCTTCACCACCGACGCCAGGGCAGCAGCCAATTACGCCAGGCTGCAGTTCATTGCAGTCGGCACACCGCCGCAAGCCGATGGCAGCGCTGACCTGAAGCAGGTTTTTGCCGTGGTCGACAGCATTCTCGAACATGCTGACGGCGCCAAGGTGATCGTCAACAAGTCCACCGCCCCGGTCGGCACGGTGCACCGCATCAAGTCGCGCATAGCCCAGGCCGTCGCCGACCCCGCTCGCTTCCAGGTAATCAGCAACCCGGAGTTTCTCAAGGAAGGCTCGGCCGTGGACGACTGCATGCGGCCGGACCGCATCATCATCGGCGGCGCCGAACCGGCCGAAGTGGAGTTGCTGCGCGAGCTGTACCTGCCGTTCAGCCGCAACCGCGAAAAACTCATGGTCATGGATGCACGCAGCGCCGAGCTGACCAAGTACGCGGCCAACTGCATGCTGGCGACCAAAATTTCCTTCATCAACGAAATCGCCAACCTGGCCGAGCACCTGGGGGCCGATATCGAAATGGTGCGCCGCGGCATCGGCTCCGACCCGCGCATCGGTTACGACTTCATCTACGCCGGCTGCGGCTTTGGCGGCTCATGCTTCCCCAAGGACCTGCAAGCCCTGCGCCGCAGCGCCGAAGCTGAAGGCTTCGAGCCGCAGTTGCTGCGTGCGGTGGAGTCGGTCAACGAACATCAGAAGGGTCGGCTGTTCAGCAAGATCCAGCGGCATTATCCCGATGGCCTGCGCGGCAAGGTATTCGCCCTGTGGGGGTTGTCGTTCAAGCCCAACACCAATGATATCCGCGAAGCCTCCAGCCGAATCTTGCTGGAAGCGCTGTGGGCTGCTGGCGCGCGAGTGCAGGCTCACGACCCGCAGGCGATGGACGAAATCCTGCGGCATTACGGCCCGCGCACCGATTTGCAGCTGGTGCCGTGCAAGGACGATGCGCTGGAGGGCGCCGATGCGCTGGTCATCGTCACAGAGTGGCAGGACTACCGTGTGCTGAATCTGGACAAAGTGCCGGATCTGTTGGCCGATCGAGTGGTGTTCGACGGCCGCAACCTGTTCGAACCCGAGCACATGGCCGCTGCCGGCCTGACTTACTACGGTATCGGCCGCGGCCAGGTGCAGCCAGCATGCCCGTACTGATTACCGGCGTGGCCGGCTTTATCGGCTTCCACGTCGCGCGCCGCCTGTGCGAGGCTGGCATCGAGGTGCTCGGCATCGACAACCTCAATGCCTACTACAGCGTCGAGCTGAAACGGGCGCGCCTGCAACAACTGTCCGGCTTCGCCAATTTCCGCTTTCAGCCCCTGGACATCGCCAACAGCGCCGACCTGCAACAGCTGTTCACCGGGCAGGCGTTCAGTGAAGTGATCCACCTGGCGGCCCAGGCCGGGGTGCGCTATTCGCTGGACAACCCCGGGGCCTATGGCCAAGCCAACCTGGTCGGTTTCCTCAATATGCTCGAAGCCTGCCGCCAGCATCCGCCGCGCCACTTGATCTACGCCTCCAGCAGCTCGGTGTACGGCGCCAACGCCAAGCTGCCGTTCAGCGTCGACGACCCGGTCGAGCAGCCGGTGTCGCTCTATGCCGCCAGCAAGCGCGCCAATGAACTGATGGCGCACAGCTATGCGCACCTGTATCGCCTACCGACCACGGGTTTGCGCTTTTTCACCGTCTACGGTCCGTGGGGCCGCCCCGACATGGCGCTGTTCAAGTTCACCCGCGCCATGCTCGAAGGCCGCCCGATCGAGATTTACAACAACGGCCTGATGGGGCGCGACTTCACCTACATCGACGACATCGTCGAAAGCATCCTGCGCCTGCGCCTGAAGCCACCACAGCCTGCCCACGGGCAACCGCCCTGCCAGCTGTTCAACATCGGCCGTGGCCAGCCGGTGCGGCTGCTGCATTTCGTCGAGTGCCTGGAGGACGCCTTGGGCATCAAGGCCCAGCGCGACTACCTGCCACTGCAAGCGGGAGACGTGCTGGAGACCTGGGCCGATGTGGGCTCGCTGGCGCGCTGGATCGACTTCACACCGGGCACATCGCTGGAACACGGCGTTAACGCTTTCGTTGGCTGGTACCGGGATTTTTACCGGGTTTGAGCCGCGCACTCACAACAAGACCACAGGTAGCCTCATGACAGACCCACTTGACCTCTCGGTACTGATCCCCGCCAGGAACGAGGTCGAAAACCTGCCATCACTGTTGATGGAAATCCGCGCCGCACTGGCCGCCGAAGACTATGAAGTACTGGTGGTCGATGACGGCAGCAGCGATCGTACCCTGAGCGTGCTGCAGCAACTGAAAAGCCAGGGTTACACCCAACTGCGCATACTGCGTCACGAGCGCTCGCTGGGCCAGAGCACCTCACTGTGGCATGCCGCGCAGGCGGCCCGCGGCCAGTGGCTGGCCACTCTCGACGGCGACGGCCAGAACGACCCCGCAGACATCCCGGGCATGCTGGCCCTGGTGCGCGCCAACCAGCCCCTGGCCGGCGGCGTGAAACTGGTCGCCGGGCACCGCGTCAACCGCCGTGACAGCGCCAGCAAGCGCTGGGCTTCGCGTTTTGCCAACAACCTGCGCAGGCGCTTGCTCAAGGACGCCACGCCAGACACCGGCTGCGGGCTGAAGCTGATAGAACGCGCAGCCTTCCTGGGCCTGCCCTACTTCGACCACATGCACCGCTTTATCCCGGCCCTGATCCTGCGCCACAACGGCCGCATGCTGGTGCACCCGGTCAACCACCGGCCACGCCATGCCGGGGTTTCCAAGTACGGCAACCTGGACCGCGCCCTGGTTGGCATCCTCGACTTGTTCGGGGTGTGGTGGCTGATTCGCCGCACCCGCCTGGACAGCCGCCCGCAGGAACTTGAAGGATGACCCGCGAAACCCTGTGGCTGATCATCGGCTTCGCCGGCCAGGCGGTGTTCACCGGGCGCTTCGTGCTGCAGTGGCTGTACAGCGAGTTCAAGCGCCGCAGCGTGATCCCGGTAGGTTTCTGGTACCTCAGCATGCTCGGCAGTGCCCTGCTGCTGACCTACGCCATCTACCGCCAGGACCCGGTGTTCATCATCGGCCAGAGCTTCGGCTTTCTGGTCTACCTGCGCAACCTGCAACTGATCGCCCGCAACCAGGAACAGAAGGACTAGCCCTTGCCCAGATTCAAGACGCTTGGGGCCGAACGCCTGGCCCTGATTGCCCTCGCCGTAATGTTGGTGGGCGCAGGTATCGGCTGGCGACAGCCGATGAATGTGGATGAGGAGCGCTTTCTGGGCGTAGCCCTGGAAATGCTGCAAAGCGGCGACTGGTTCATCCCCCACCGGGCAGCGGAAATCTACGGCGACAAGCCGCCGCTGTTCATGTGGACCGTGGCCCTGTTCAGCCAACTGACCGGCTCGCCCAAGGTTGCCCTCTACCTGCCCGGGTTGATGTCGGCGGCAACCATCACCTGGGTGCTGCACGACCTGGGGCGGCGCCTGTGGAGCCGGCGCATCGGCGTGATCGCCGCCTTGCTGTTCCTGGCCACCTACCAGAGCTACAGCATCCTGCGTACCGGGCAGATCGACAGCTTCCTGTGCCTATGGGTAGCGCTGGGTTTTTATGGCATGGTGCGCCACCTGCTATCGGGGCCGGCGTGGGGTTGGTTCTACCTGGCCTGTGCGGCCATGGGGCTGGGCATCATCAGCAAGGGCGTGGGCTTTGTGCCGGCGCTGATGCTGCTGCCCTATGCCTGGGCGGTGCGCCAAGGCTGGCACGGCGTTGTGGCCCTGCCTGGCCAAGGTTGGCGCTGGAGCCTTGGGCTGCTTTGCCTGCTGGCCGGTTGCGCGGTGTGGCTTGTGCCCCTGCTAGTGTCGATCGCCCAGGGCGGTGGCGCAGCGGAGCTGGCCTACCTCAACGAAATCTTGCTGCGCCAGACCGCCAGCCGCTATGCCAATGCCTGGGACCATCGCGAGCCATTCTGGTACTTCTTCGTCAAGGTCATTCCCAAGTACTGGCTGCCGCTGGTGCTGGCCCTGCCCTGGCTGGTACCGGCGTGGCGACGCCAGCTGCAAAAGCGCGACGGGCGCTTCTTGCTGCTACTCGGCTGGGTGGCGTTGGTGCTGCTGTTTTTCAGCTTCAGCAGTGGCAAGCGCAAGTTGTACATCTTCCCAGCGCTGCCGGGCCTGGTGCTGGCCATCGCCCCGCTGATACCGTGGCTGCTCAAACGCTGGTTGCTGGGTCGGCCGGCATGGCGCAAAGCCTATGTCGCCGTGGCCCTGATATGGTTCGCGCTGTGGTTCGCCCGCGGCTTCGTCGAGCCGCTGAAGGAGGGCCGCAACCCGCATGAGGCGCTGATGAGCGAAGCGGCACGCGCCACCGGCGGTGCCGAGCTGGTGCTGGTCAACTGGCGCGAAGGGCATTGGCTGTTTGCCCGGCAGCCCATCGTGCATTTCGGCTTTACCGGCCAATCCAGGGCGGATGCGGCGGCCTATTGGCTGCGCCACAACCCCACCGCCTTCGCCCTGATCCCGGCCTCCGAACTGGGCCGCTGCTTCAGTGCCGACAAGGCCCGCAAGCTTGGCGAGACTTCGCGGGCCGAGTGGTATGTGGTGGGTGCCGATGCCGACAACGGCCATTGCCAAACCGCTGCCCCGGGTCACGTCTACCGCTTTGCCTGGGCAGACGCGCCCGTCGCTCGTTAAAACCTGCGCCCCCGCCGTGCTACGGCGCAGCGGTGCCGGCTGGCGGATCGAGTTGCAGCACCTCGTTGGTGTACGCCCACTCCTTCAATACCTGGTCGGGGTGGTCGTTGAGGCGCGTTCCGTAGGACGGGATGATCTGTTTGATCTTACCCTGCCATTGCGGCGTTGCTACCTTGTCCTTGAACACCTTGTTGAGCACATCGAGCATGATCGGTGGCGCGGTCGAGGCACCCGGCGAGGCGCCCAGCAACCCGGCGATGCTACCGTCCCTGGACATCACCACCTCAGTACCGAGCTTGAGCACGCCACCCAATGCCTCGTCCTTCTTGATGATCTGTACCCGCTGGCCCGCCTGCCACAGCCGCCAGTCTTCCTTCTTCGCCTCGGGGAAGTAAGTGCGCAGCGCTTCGAAGCGGTCATTGTCGGATTGCAGCACCTGACCGATAAGGTACTGGACCAGGTCAAACTCGCGTACCCCGACCCGCACCATCGGCCAGGCGTTGTGCACGCTGGTACTGGCAAGCAGGTCGAGCAGCGAGCCTTGCTTGAGGAACTTGGTCGAGAAGGTGGCGAACGGCCCGAAGAGGATCATGCGCTTGCCATCGAGCACCCGGGTGTCCAGGTGCGGCACCGACATGGGTGGCGCACCGGTGGCGGCAATGCCATAGGCCTTGGCCATGTGACGCTGCGCGATAGCCGGGTTGTCGGTGACCAGGAACGAACCGCCGACCGGGAAACCGGCATAGTCCTTGGCCTCGTCAATCCCCGACTTCTGCAGCAGGGGTAACGCCGCACCACCAGCACCAATGAACAGGAACTTGGCGTCGGTGGCCGCCTTGCTGCCATCTTTGAGGTTCTTGTACTCGACATGCCACGAGCCGTCGTCGTTACGGGTGATGTCTTGTACTTCGGTGGACAACTTGAGGTCGAAGTTAGGCCGGGTCTGCAGATAGCCCACGTACTGCCGGGTAATCTCGCCAAAGTTGACGTCGGTGCCAATCGGCGTCCAGGTTACCGCCAGTTTCTGGTTGGGGTCGCGCCCCTCCATCATCAACGGTACCCACTTGCGGATCTGCTCATGGTCCTCGGAGTACTGCATGGGCTTGAACAACGGGCTGGCCTGCAGCGCCTCATAACGCTTTTTCAGGAAGCGGATGTTGTCGTCACCCCAGACGAAACTCATATGGGGCGTGGTGTTGATAAACGAATGCGGGTTCTTCAACACCCCCTGCTTCACCTGCCAGGCCAGGAACTGGCGGGTGACCTGGAACGACTCGTTGATCTCCACCGCCTTGCTGATGTCGATCTTGCCGTCTTTTTCCGGGGTGTAGTTGAGTTCGGCGAGGGCCGAGTGGCCGGTGCCGGCGTTGTTCCAGCCGTTGGAGCTTTCTTCGGCGACCTTGTCCAGGCGCTCGACCATTTCCATCGACCAGCCCGGCTCCAGTTCGTTGAGCCAGACCGCCAGCGTAGAACTCATGATGCCGCCGCCTACCAGCATCACATCGACCTTCCTGGTTTCTGCGGCCTGGGCATTGAACATGCCAAAGGCCAAGGCCAGCCCGGCCAGCGCCAGCTCCGGCTTCAGGGTAATTTTCATAACCTTTTCCGCGCCTCGTTGCTATCCGTAAGTCCAGCCACAAGCTTAGCTGACGGATTTAGTCGGGCATGGCTGGCGCACAACCACTTGCAATCAGACACATCTCAAAATACTGTATGAATATTCAGTACAGTGAGACAGCCTCATGCAACTCATCGCCAAACTCGGCATCCTTGCCGACGCCGCCAAATACGATGCATCTTGCGCCAGCAGCGGTGCACCCAAGCGCAATTCGCGCGGCGGCGACGGCCTGGGCGCTACCAACGGCATGGGCATCTGTCACAGCTACACCCCCGACGGCCGTTGCGTGTCGCTGCTCAAGGTACTGTTGACCAACTTCTGCCTGTATGACTGCCAGTACTGCGTGAACCGCCGGTCCAGCAACGTCCCCCGCGCGCGCTTCAGCCCTGAGGAAGTGGTGCGCCTAACCCTGGATTTCTATCGACGCAATTGCATCAGTGGCCTGTTCCTCAGCTCCGGCATCATCCGTTCGGCGGATTACACCATGGAGCAACTGATCCGCGTAGCCCGCTTGTTGCGCGAAGAGCACAACTTCCGCGGCTACATTCACCTCAAGACCATCCCCGATGCCGACCCGCTACTGATCGAAGAGGCCGGCCGCCTGGCCGACCGCCTCAGCGTCAATATCGAACTGCCCACCGACGCCAGCCTCAAGCGCCTGGCGCCGGAAAAACACGCGCATACCATCCGCCAGGCGATGGGCGTGATTCACCAGGGCCAGCAAGCCGTGGCCAACGAACCCAAGGCCCCGCGCTTCACCCCTGCCGGGCAAAGCACCCAGGTCATCGTCGGCGCCGACAGCACCGACGACAGCACCCTGCTGCGCAATGCCGAGTCGCTGTACCAAGGTTACGGCCTAAAGCGCGTGTACTATTCTGCCTTCAGCCCGATCCCCGACAGCCCGGGCAGCGTGCCCCTGGCTGCACCGCCGCTGCTGCGCGAGCACCGCCTGTACCAGGCCGACTTCCTGCTGCGTGGCTACGGCTACAAGGCAGGTGAACTACTGGGACAGAGCGGCAACCTGGCGCTGGACATCGACCCGAAACTGGCCTGGGCGCTGGCCAACCGCGACATTTTTCCGCTGGATGTAAACCGCGCCGAGCCTGCGCTGCTCGCGCGTATTCCCGGTATCGGCCTGCGCAGCGTGCAGCGCCTGGTCGCGCTGCGCCGGGAACGGCGCATCCGCTATGACGACCTGATCCAGCTGCGCTGCGTGCTGGACAAGGCACGGCCGTTTATCGTCACCAGCGATTACCGCCCAGCCCAGTCCGAGCTGCGCAGCGGCTTGCTCCGGGCGCGTTTGCGTGAGCCGCAAGCACCAGTGCAGATGGGGCTGTGGGGATGATTGCGCTCGACTGCGATGACCGGTTCGCCACCTGGCGGGATCAGGCCCGCGTGTTGCTGGGGCATGGCATCGACCCGTCGCAAGTCACCTGGTCACAGGGCCCGATGGCAGACCTGCTGGCAGTGCCTGCGTCGCCCCCCGAAGGCCCTGGCCCTTTTCGCGCCAAAGTGCCTGCCGCGCTGCTGGACCAGTTGGAGCAGGCTGCCCGTTACTGCGGCGAGCAACGCTGGAGCCTGTTGTACGAGGTGCTCTGGAGGGTGGCCCATGGTGACCGCACGGCCATGCTGGCGGGCGACCGATTGGGCAGTGAACTGCAACGGCGCATCAAGCAAGTCAGCCGAGAGGCGCATCACCTGCATGCGTTTGTGCGCTTCGTACCGTTGCCAGAGGCGTTGGCAGAACGCCTGCAACTTGATCTGGTCGCTTACCACGAACCGGCACATGACATTCTTGAAAGTGCCAGCCCCCATTTTGCTGACCGCCTGGGGCGTTTGCGCTGGTTGATCGCCACACCACAGGATGGCATTCGGTTCGACGGCCAGGTGTTCGATTACCAACGCCGATGCCCCGAGCGCTGGCAACAATGGGCGCGCAACGCTGAAGACCCAGGCGCCGAACTATGGCGCACCTACTACCGCCACACCTTCAACCCCGCCCGCCTCAACCCCGATGCCCTGCGCCTGCACATGCCCGGGCGGTTCTGGCGGCATTTGCCGGAAGGCATGCTGATACCGCAACTCGAGGGCCTGGCCCGCCAAGGCAAACAGCGGGACGGCCAAGCCGTTGAAGTTGCCGCCAAACCCGGCAAACAGATCAACGCGCCAGCAGATAGCTGAAAAAAACTGTCTCACGTGGTCTTGCATGGCGTCTTAAGGCTTGCACGATCACTGTTGGAGCGGGCGCGCCCGCGAACACGGGCGCAGCCCGTGCCGTCCACCGCGTTGCCTGCTTCGCGGGCATGCCCGCTCCCACAGGTACGGCGCAAGCCCAGGTCACACGCCCCTCTTACAGCAGCCACCCAGCATCCCCTTCCTCAAGCACACCACCGTGATCCGTCCGGTCGCCTTTGCGGGCCACCGCCGCACCTTCGATCAGGAAATGCCCGGCCCCACTCTCTATCACCGCGCCACAGGTTGTCCGGTCACCTACCCTGGCAACCGCTCTGCCGTTAAACGTATACGTAGCACTACCGCTTTCTACCTGGTTTACCCCATGCAGCGGACAGTTGTGTTGGTGGCCTACAAGTACAACCGGGTTCATAGGGCTTCTCCTTCAGACGGTGCAGTACGGGATTCGCGATCTATGGCCTCCGGCCAATGAACCTTCGGCGCCAGGCAATGCATGTGGCTCAAGCCATCGTCATCGTTCCAGTCGCGGGGTGGGTGCACGAATTTTGGCAGGGCTTCGGGGCCTTGTTGCATGAATAGCCGGGCGATGGCCCAGTAGGCCTCGCCGTGGTAGAGGTCGTGGGTGAAGAAGACGCGATCGATGACTTCGTTGCTTTCAGGATTGCGCACCGACAGCATGACGTTTTCTATCAGGCCGCCGTGGCCGGGGGCATAGACGCGATAAACCTCGGCGGTTACGTCGTCCCAGTTGTAGGCGACAGGTTTGACGCCCCAGTGTTTGCGGCTGAAAAGATAGATGTAGTTGAATCTAAATTGGTAGAGATAGATTTTCCGACGCAGGCGATTGAAACGAATGGGTTCGTCCCTTGGGAGCATCAGGTCCATCTTTACATGGGATGCAATTGCCCACATGGCGATCGGCGGCAATAAAACCATGACGAGGCAAACAAACCAGTCACGCGACCAATTAACATTCAACATTAGCGAATATAGATATATGGCCATTCCAAATGATATGACTAAAGTTGCCCCTCCTACCAGAGCCGCAACACCACGCAAACTGACACTCGACCTCGGAAGCTCTAGGCACACATCATCAAGATAATTCGGCGCTGGCTTAACATCCTCAATACCAAAACGCGGAGCTGACTGCGAATTCACATCAGGCAGATCATAGCTCCAAAACAAAGCCCTATCCCAAAGAGCTCTAGGCTTGGCTTTCACTCGTTAAGCTCCTTGACGCAAATCTCAATATAAGCATCCGGCAGCGCTGTATCTGGCCAGTACATTACTAGCAGCGTCGCAGCACCTATGGTGTGCGACCCGATAGTCGGCATCAGCTCTGCAGCCCCAGTGATTTCCAGCCAAGATATTGCCAAATCCTCTGACCTCTCGGATTTACGCTTTCTATTCACTGAAATATTTTTTCTATAGTCGGGTAGTCTGGGCTGAGAGAAACCAGAAAATCTTGCCGCTTTAGTGAGAGCCTCAATCGGGAGAGCCTGATATTCATCCACAAGCACAGTTTCTCCACCAAAGAAGTCGGGAAAATTGCCATCACCATGCCGATGCACTACGAGGACCAAGCGAAAAGCTGAGCATTCATCACTGTAACTAGGTAACACGACTTGAAATTTAAGTTTATGCTCTAACTCCAAACTGACCAACCCTCCTATCCTGGGCGCAGCCGAATTGATTGACCGATTGGACTCGAAGTTAATCACCGCGCAAACACCCAGGGTCGCCGCATTAAGCTCTGCAAACGCAATATCCGCATATTCCGGGCTGCCCCAGAATACGGCTAGCTTATCATCAGCTTTGCCAAAGCAGCAGCGTCGCGCCCATCGCTCCAAGGCTACAGATTCGTTTCCTTCAGCCCACTTGCTGATTGCGTACGCCGTGAGCGCCAGCATCACTGCCAACCCTAAAGGCCCTAATATGAGCGGTTTAAATACTGCATATACAAATACGCCAGTTGAAACGGTGAACCCAAATCCCGCCCCGATATATATAGCTCCGGCTCTGTTGTCTCCTGCTGCTAGCACGCGCTTTGCTGCAGCAAATGCTTGCGCCGTATCGAATATCCCGGCTATTGCACTAATAATTGCACCAAACTTGATTAGCGAAACGCCAGTTCCCGCCGCGCCCTTAGCCCCGGGTATTGACCTCAGCACGAGCCCAATCAGCTCAATTTGCCCGCCCAGCAACCCCAATTGCGAACCCTGCAACGCTAACTTGGCCTCATGCGCCTTGGGCCCAATCTCCGCTTCCGCTTTTTCCTGATTCTTGGCCAGGCTGTCGTATTGCAAGTACAGCCCTCCAATCGCCAGCAGTACTTCCCAGCTTCCCGCCACACCCCGCAAGCCGCGAAAGCCAGTCCGCACCAACTCCGCCGCCTGCTGCGCAGTGATCTTCATCCTCTGGAACACCTTTCGCGCATCCGGCTCTAGCGTCCCCGCCGCCACCGAGATATCCACCAACGCCCGCTGCGCCAAGCTGCTCGCCTGGGTCACCTTCATGCTGGCTTCCTCAAACAACCGACCCTGCACGTCCGCCGCAGTACCCTCGACCCACACCGACACACTGATCATGGTGTTGGTAAACCGCGGATCCAGCACTGCCAGGCTCATCAGCCCGTGCTGGATGATCGGCCGCACCTTGTTCCAGGCCCTGGTTGAATGAATGTCGATGTCATCAATGTTGCGATGCATCCGGTCCCTGGCCTCGGCGATCGAGGCGTTGGCCTTGTGCTGTAATTCGCGTAAATGAGCACTCTGCAGGGCGTAGTACTCGCCCAGCTTCATCTTCACTTCCAGCTCGATCAGGTGCACGCCGTTGTAAAGGAACTGGGTTGCACTGTTCAGGTGCCGCACAGCAGTCTGAATGCCAGGGGGCAAGTTGGGCGACAACCGTTGGCTGGCGGCGTTGAGCGCGCCTTGGGTTTCGGCGATGGCTTGCTTGAGGGTGTTGCGCATGCGCAAGCCGGCATCGTCGCTGGCGATGATTTTGCTCAGCATCGAATAAAGCTTGTCGCTGTCATTCCAGTTGATGGTTTCGGCAGCTGAAAAGCTGGGAAGCAGGCCAGCCAACAACGTACGGTCGCGCATCAGCAATGCGCGGTAGGGTGGGCTGTCTGGATCCTCTAGCCATTTCAGCCAGAGGGTTTCGCTGGTGCCGGCCGCAGCAGCCGCGCCAGGCACAATCGCCTCGGTAATGCCGCCACCCAGGCACAGCGCCATGGTCTTGGCATACGCCACGCCAGACTCACGATGATCGCCGTCGTAGTCGTACTGCTCGGCCACCTTGAACATGGGCGTGTCGAACAGCACGGCGTAAGCACGGGCGTCCTTGTCGATGTAGTGCTGAAACTCGGCTTCCTGCTGGTCATACCCGGCCTGGAACGCCGCACGTTGCGGTTCGTGGTAGCGCTGTTCGAGTTTATCGTCGCTGTCCTTCATCGCTTGCTCGACCATACGCGGCCGCTCTACCGTAGGGTCAATCGGTACAAACGGCCCTCTACCCGCCATCGGCTCCAGCGAAGGCACCTTCTGCGCTGCCCACTCCCGCTGCGTGGCGCGAATGACCTGCAGGATCTGCGAAGTCTGCAATTGGTAGGCACGCATGGGGTCTTCGCGCCAGACCTGGCGCTTCACCACCCAGTTCAACCGCTGATGGTTGAGTTCCTGAATCAGGCCAACGGTATCGTCGAGCACCACCGCCAGCACGCCGTTCTCCAGCTTGTGCCGCTTCATCGCGTTGACCAGGTACCCCTTCAAGGCAAACCTACGCAGCTTGCGAGTGTGAAAGCCATGCGCACTGTCGAATGGCGAGCACCCATGCTGGGCGTACTCAAACACCTCCTTGTCGACCTGCAGGTTATCCGGCGTCATGGCCATGCCCAGTAATTCTGGGTTGTTGCGGGCTTGCGTGAGGTCGACCCCCTCGAAGCGGTGCGCAGGCGCCTGGCCTTTCTTGTAAGCATTCAGCACGCTGACCGGCCAGGCATCGCTGGAGAAGGCCAGCCAGGCTGTGCCATACCGGTCGGTATCGATGTTCAGGAAGGCCGAAGGGATATCGTGGTTCTCATTCACACACTTTTCGGGCAGCGATGCGGGTAGGCCGTCTGACGGTTCGTAGGGGTTGAAGCGCCGCAGGTGGCCCTGTTCGCTGACTTCGTAGGCATGCCAGACCTGCTGATCGAGCAGCACATACAGGTAACCCAGGCGCAAGGTGCGCAGGCCCATCCTGGCTGAAACGTGCAGGCTACCGGCGACGGTGGTGAGGCAACCTGGGCGCGCATCCGGCACCAGGGCGCGGCGCAGCGGTAGTATCGGCAAACCTTGCCGCTCGCAGGCCATGCACTGGTCAGAAGGGAGCCCGGCTTCGGCTGTCGCAATGGCGATACGTTGACTGAGGGTCATAAGCGCCTCTCGTTTACTGGGAGGGGGTCGATCAGGCGACACCATTGCGCCTCGGAATAACGAGCGAGCATTGGGGCAAGTGGACGGCGATCGTTGACGGCTGCCTCAACCATGCTGCGCACTGCAGCAACGGCATTCAGCTTGGGATGGATGCACAGGTGATGAAGAGCGAAAACCGTGATGTCCTCCTCTGCGCTCAGGCCCAACGCTCGCGCGTCGTCAATATGGTTTGATACACGCACGGCGGCTAATGGCGGTATCTGGCACTGGCTCGCGTCCTCCGAGCCCGCACGCAGCACTCTCCAGACAGCCAGCACGCGCTCGACCAACCCCACATCCTCCTGAATCCGCTGGGCAGGCTCCGGCAAAGAGTGCCGCGGTCCGCTCTGCCCTTTGAGGTGGGCCAACCTTCCACCGCTACTCAGGAACAACCAGCTGTTGATCGGCCACCACGGGCCATGCTCGACCTGCTTGAACGTTGCCGCGAGCAGCTCCAGGCGAACGGGTTCATAGACTGGGTAAAAGTTGAAGTGGCGCTTGGCATCGGGTATTTGGCACATGGCCGTGAGGTGAGCGGCTACAGTGGCCGGTGTTGCCTCGCTGAACAGCCAGCCACTCAAGTAGCGTCGGTGCTGGTGCAGCCCTCTGTACGCTGCACGAGCCGTCAATTCGAGCAAGTCACTGCGGGGAAAAGATCCGGGCGAGGCCAGGCAGGCCAATACCGGGTGCAGGTGAGGCACATGGGCCAGATCGGCCCTGTGCACACGCGTCAACGCCGCTTCGCCTAACGTTTCGCGCAGTCGGGCAAGCAAGTTTTGGTCGCTTCCAGCCGTAACCGCCAGTGGGTCTATCAGTACATGGCAATGCAAATGCGCCGCATGGTGCCCTTCAATGCTGCGGGCCAGGTTCTCGATCTTCATGCCTTGACCTCGCACTTGTTACTGCCATCAGCCGTAAACTCAAGTGACTGACTATTGCCATCCCCCTTCGCTACCGCCTTGGTCTGCCCCTGCAGATCGAGTGTCAAGCCGTTGATGGTAATGCCCTGGGCATCCAGCACGATGCTGCCGCCGGGGCTTCTGAACTCGATGCGTTCACTGGCCAGCAACTGGTAGACCGTCGTGCGTGTTTGCACCCCCTGTCCGACGCTGATCGATTGAACCCCTTTGATCACAAGCTCGCTGTTGTTGCCGATGACAACCCGCTGGTTGGCGCCCGTTGACTCGCTGCGGTTGTTGCCCACTTGTTCGTTCAGGTCATGCTTGATGTCCACACGGCTGTTTTGCCCGATGACCTGGGTATGGTCACGGGCCGTGTCCTGGCGGAAGTTGTTGCCGATGGTCAGTTGCTCATCCTGGCCAACTTGCTCCACTCGATTGCGCCCGATAGTCGTGGTTTCGTCATTGCCCACCACATTGACCTGGTTCCTTTGGGCATGGATGAACACTTCCTCCTTGCCCAGTTCATCCTCGAAACGCAGTTCGTTGAAGCCATCGCCCTTATGGGTCTGGCTCTTGATGGTCATCCGCGTCTTGTGCTTGGGCAGGTCATACGGCGGCAGCTGATTGCC
>NZ_JBBMRJ010000018.1:0-115481 GCF_037993085.1 Pseudomonas sp. YNh
GTAGAGTATGAGAAACGCTATTTCCTGAGCTTGGAGAGTGTCTAGAAAACCAGGGGCGATTCACTCCAGTGGGTGACTTCTGGTATCAACTCATTAGGCACCGGGTATAGTGCCATAGGGTTATGGAATACCTCCACTTCAGCAGACCACGGCTCGTAGCCATATTGCGGCCAGAGCTGACCGTAGTCGCTGGACGCTACATCCAACAGAAATGGGATACCTCGTGATGCTCCCGGAGAACGGTCGAAAAACTCACCAAACCGCAAGTATCGGTACCCGTCTAGATGAGCTCCACCTGAGATCGGCACTCGGCTGAGCTTTGGCACTGTGCAGGCATTGGTGAAAATGACCGCTGAAAGATGGGCATTTTCCATTAGCGTAAATAGGCCGTTGGGGCGCCCTGATAGCAGAGATGTCTCTTCCTCCACAGTTATCAGGTGCGTACCACGATGCGCAGATGAGTGAACTGCAAAGCCATAGAGATAGCTGATGAGCGACTCCCTGCTCCACAGCATTGAACTGGGCGCATGGAAATCGGCTAAGGCCAGAATGAGCGGCTTACCCTCCACGTGCGGTAGGGATTCGTAACGCTTGTCCAATTTGTTTTGGATGGTCCTCGCAAACCTTTCTGCAGCCGCTCCTAAGAAACGCTCATGTCGGTCAGCGGGTGGGGGGACCGGCGAGGCGCCAAAATGCTCATACCGCTCTTCCGGGTTGGCTGTCACTGCTTCAACCCAGGCCTCATCTCCCAGCCTATTCTCGATGTGAAAATCGGGTGATTCTTTAGGCTGGGTGACCAAGAGTCCCTGTTCACGAAAAATCGCTAATAGGTGGGCTTCCCAGAGGCGGGTGTGAAAATTCTCAGTCTGGCAATCGGGAACCCAATTTCTGTCTGGGGATGGCAGTGCGAGATACAGTTGATTCAGCGCCCACGCCCCAATACGGCGGCTGGATCAAATAGTGATTTGAACACCACGCTTGGTGTGCGCTTACCCATTCTGCTTAGAGGAGCACGTCGTCGTTCACCTGAAGGGAGTGGAAGCGGATGGGCTTGGGTATAGAGAAAATGGCTGATTGAGGCGCGGGCTTCGGACTCGCCAGTGGTGCACTCACCATGGCTGAGGAGCACCCACACGCTATCGACACGACGCCGCAAGGTGACAATTCCGAAGCTGCCGGAATTGATATTTCGGGTTAGAGCGGCACAAGAAATTCCGTCCTCACTAAGCCATGCCCCTACTGGCGGGCTGTCCCCAAACCCCAACCCTCGTGGAAGCGACAAAGCGATTAGATCGAACATCGGCGCAGCAATTTCTTTCATTCGCTGATCTCGGCAGTCGTCAAAATGCATTCCATCAATGCCTCGGAGCGTGCCCGCCGGCGATGGCATCGGTGGAGGTACCTATTGAAGAAGGGGGCTTTGCTCCACCAGGACGTCTCGGTTGGTGAAGATGGTCTCAATGGTTGCAGCCTCGGCAGCCACATGAGTCTTTCGCGTGATCTCTTCAAGGGCCAGTTCGAGCCGGTAGTCTTGGAAATACTCGTACAGCTTTTCAGAGCTCTCGGATATCTCCTCCCCACCATTTTTTGCGAACAAGATGTGGATGATCGCTGCGAGTGGGAGGGAGATGTCGAGATCCTTCTCTTCTGCATCTGACTCCGAGTTCAAACCGTCGAAATACCTCTCCAGATGATTCTGGAGCTCCTCAAGCCAGAACTGAGATAGGTTGCTAGGTAGGGAGCTTTCAGGCCCGGTCAGAAGGACTTCATCTCTGAATAGAGCCAGCAGATTGGGGTTTGCCATGGAGGACCTCACGATTAGATTTGAGAGCAACTGGTCAGCATAGTCCACCTCAAGATGACCACCTCCTTGACGCCCATCCTGGTGCTCCTGAGCATCAGACGAGTGAATCGCCCCGAAACCTGTAGATACAAAATGACCGCTTCTCGCCGTTAGCTGCCTTTCTTGAAGGACAGCTTTGGGTCGATAGCGGCCTTCGTGGAGGTTGGTGTCTACGGGGTCGGTTTAGTCATTCTGAATCTCCGGTTTCACCTCCGTGAGGCCGGCCATCGTCATGCATCAGATCTTGATTGACACGCGTGCCGCTTTGGATAGCCTTGCAATTGAGGGCTGCAACTGCGCATTTGTCGGGCCTGGGTACCAGCATGAGCCCCCGCAATTTTGGCAGCAGAGGAAGCTGGTTCCTCTGAAGTAGTGACGGCGGGCATTGCCAGTCGGATTCTGAACCCAAGGTCGCCAGACTAGGAGCTAAAGGATCGCTGCGACTACTCCTCATCCCTTACCGAAAAGTCACGCGTCGGTCGTAAACGGCCCTTTCCAGGCCAATCAACTTTTGTGATTGGTGAGTAGGGATTTCTCGGCTTTTCTGTGAAAAGCACCCCTTCATTTCACAAAAAAAATGGCGAAGATTCCAATTTCACGGGGTCTGGCCTATCACCTATTTTGTGAACCTACATCAGGTCTAAATCGACAGACACTAAAAAGCCCGCTGATGCGGGCTTTTTAGTGTCTGCAAAAAATCAGTAGCCGGTAAGAATGTTCACGATCACACCACTGGCAATAGCCACCAGCACGTAGTCACCGTTCACATACAACCAACGGTGGTCGCGTGGTGGTGCATACAGGTGGCGCGCTTTCCAGTCGGTTACCCAGTAACGGTCACCACGGTAATGCGGGTCAACGGCATGACCACGCTGCCATTGCTGATGAGGTACCGGCATGCCTTGTTGTGGACGGAAGTTCGGATCACGGTAAGCAGGACCGCGCCCATTGTCATGTCGGCCCTGTTGCTGGGGCTGACCATAAGGCGAGTTGCCTTGGTGCGATGGGCCGCCATCATGTCGGTCTGGTGGGCCCGGCTGCGCGAAGCTGGCCAACGGTGCGCTGAACATGAGCGCGGCGCAGATCACGGTTAGGGTTTTCTTCATTTGTTGCGGTCCTCTGCCTGTTAACGCCCGGTTGTCACTGTCTGGGTACCGGGTGTGGTTAACCAATCAGACCACGGTTCTAGCCGTTTAATGTAAGGGCAGAGGTAAAGGTCGGGTAAAGGTGCAGGTGGGGCGAACACCGTGGGAGCGTTGCCGATACGCGTTAATTCAGGCCCAGGGCCTTCAAGCGGCGATAGAGCGTGCGTTCACTCATGCCAAGATGGCTGGCAAGTTCGCTACGCGAGCCCTTGAACTGCTCCAGCGCCTGCGCCAGCTCACCCAAGTCATTACGACGGCCGCTTCCTTTCAGCGCCCCCACCGGCCCGATATCTTCCGGTAAGTGCTCAGGTCGAATCAGCCCGTCATCGGCAAACAGACGCGCCCTTTCCAGGATGTTGCGCAGCTCGCGGATATTGCCCGGAAACGCATGCAACCCAAGTTGCTGCAAGGCATCGTCACTCAGCCTGGGCGTCGGCTTGCCAGACATGCGCTGCAGCAGGCTCTGCGCAAGCAGCGGCAAATCTTCCACCCGCTCTCGCAATGCCGGCAAGCGGATCGGGAACCCGCTGATACGGTAATACAGGTCTTCACGGAAGGTGCCGTCCGCCACCATCTGTTTGAGCGGCTTGTGGGTGGCCGATACCAGGCGAAAATCCGAATGCACCGTGCGCAGGCTGCCCACCGGGCGGAAGCTGCCAGACTCGATCAGACGCAGCAGCTTCACCTGCATCGCCAGCGGTACTTCGCCAATTTCGTCGAGGAACAGCGTGCCGCCATGGGCCGCCTCAGCCAAGCCGATCTTGCGTTGGTTGGCACCGGTGAACGCGCCTTTCTCATAGCCGAACAACTCGCTTTCGAACAACGACTCCGTCAGGCCAGTGCAGTCGACCACCACCAGCGGGCCGTTTGCTCTGGGGCTGCCGATGTGCACCGCGCGGGCGAACAGTTCTTTACCGCTACCCGACTCGCCTTGCAGCAGCACCGGGATCTGCGCTGGCGCCGCACGTTGCAGGCTGGCCAAGGCAGCCTTGAAAGCTGGAGCCCGGCCGACCAGGCCTTGCTCCTGAGGTTGCGCTGACGCGAGGGTGATGGTGGTCAGGCGTTCGACAAAGGCCACCACCCTGCCCTGTTCATCCAGAATCGGGCGCAGCTCGACATCGACATGCTCGGGGCCGCGTGGTGTGTGATGAACATGCAGCACTCGCTCGGGCACCTTGCTGTCCCACGCCTTGCGCAGGGGGCAATGCTCACCGGCCTGGTCGCACGGTACGGCATAGTGGTGCGAGACCTTGTGACACTTCTCACCCAGGGGTGCCTGGTCATCACGGCCGAACTGACGGCGATAGGCGGCGTTGGCGGCCAGGATGTTGTAGTCGGTGTCCAGCACGATTGCTGGCAGGGCATCGTGCTCAAGGTAGGAAACCAGAGCTAGGATGAGGGGATGGGCTTCAGACATGACGGCACCGTTTGGATGACCGGGGCAGCGTAACAAGGACTGCCAAACACTGCCATTGGCTGACAGTCGACTGCCACATGTTCTGCCACCATTGCTGCCAGTTGCCTGTGACGGACCGGTTTCACTGGCGCAAGCGCGCTGCAAAGCCTGGCATGCATCTTGATAAACCTCCTGTCACTGCCTACGCCTTGCAAGGTGGGGCGGATAAATTGGAGAACGTGATGATCATCGGCAACAACCTGCACGTGGACGCCTTTTACGACGAGGCGACCTCGACCATCAGCTACCTGGTCATGGACCGTGAAACCCGGCAATGCGCGTTGATCGACAGCGTGCTGGATTACGACCCCAAGTCCGGGCGCACCTGCAGCGCTTCGGCCGACCGCCTGATCGAACGCGTGACCGAACTGAACGCCAGCGTGCGCTGGGTGCTGGAAACCCATGTGCACGCCGACCATCTTTCCGCAGCGGCCTACCTGAAGGAAAAACTGGGTGGCCATACTGCTATCGGCGCGCACATCACCCAGGTGCAGAAAGTATTCGGGGCTTTGTTCAATGCAGAGCCTGGCTTCGCCCGTGATGGCAGCCAGTTCGATGTGCTGCTCGAAGACGAGGAAGGGTTCCGTATCGGCAACCTGCACGCCCGGGCACTGCACACGCCCGGGCATACGCCCGCGTGCATGAGCTTCATGATCGAAGACGCCGGCGAGATCGCGGTGTTTGTGGGTGACACCCTGTTCATGCCCGACTATGGCACTGCCCGGTGCGACTTCCCCGGGGCCGATGCCCGTACCCTGTATCGCTCTATCCGTCGTCTGCTGGCTTTCCCCGACCAGACCCGGCTGTTCATGTGCCACGACTACCTGCCAGGTGGCCGCGACATGCAGTACGTCACCACCGTGGCCGAGCAGCGCACCAGCAATATTCATATTCACCAAGGCATCGATGAAGACAGTTTCGTCGCCATGCGCGAAGCCCGTGACAAGACCCTCGACATGCCGGTGCTGATCCTGCCTTCGGTGCAGGTGAACATGCGCAGCGGCCAGCTCCCCGCCCCGGAAGAGAACGGCGTGAGCTATCTGAAAATCCCGCTGAACAAGCTGTAACCGCCCTGCCCCATAATCAGATTTCCAGGATTTACCGCCATGCCTGCCTTGTTGTCCCCTGCCAATACCGACCATCACAAAGTCGTCATCGTCGGTGCCGGTGCCGCTGGTATCGCCACCGCTTCCAGCCTGGTCAGCCGTGACCCGTCGCTGGACGTTGCCTTGATCGACCCTGCCGACGTGCATTACTACCAACCCGGCTGGACCATGGTCGGTGCCGGTGTGTTCACGGCACCGAGTACCGCCCGCACCATGGCCTCGACCATCCCGCGCGGTGTGCGCTGGGTCAAGGCGCGGGTGCAGGGTTTCGACCCTCTGGGCCAGCTGGTCATCCTTGAGGACGGCCGCGCCATCAGCTACGAACAGCTGGTGGTCTGCCCCGGGCTCACGCTGGACTGGGCGGCCATCGATGGGCTCAGCGAAACCCTGGGCCGCAACGGTGTCACCTCCAACTACCGCTACGACCTCGCGCCCTATACCTGGGAGCTGGTACAGAAACTCAAGCAAGGCCGCGCCGTGTTCAGCCAGCCGCCCATGCCGATCAAATGTGCGGGCGCGCCGCAAAAGGCGCTGTACCTGTCTTGCGACCACTGGTTGCGCAACGGCCATCTTGGTGCGGTGAAAGCCAGCTTCTTCAATGCCGGTGCAGTCTTGTTCGGTGTGGCGGACTATGTGCCCGCGCTGATGAAGTACATCGAAAAATACGCGGTAGACCTCAATTTCTCCCACCGACTGGTCGCCGTGGATGGCCCGAACAAGCGCGCCACCTTCGTGCGCACCCTCCCCGATGGCAGCAGCGAAACGCGCATCGAGGCTTTTGACATGCTGCACGTGGTACCGCCACAAGTGGCGCCGGCGTTTATTCGCGAAAGCCCGTTGGCCGATAATGGCGGCTGGGTCGATGTCGACCCGCATACCCTGCGCCATCGCAAGTACACCAACATCCATGCCCTGGGTGACGTGGCCAGTACCAGCAATGCCAAGACCGCCGCAGCGGCCCGCAAGCAGGCGCCGGTAGTGGCCAACAATGTGCTGGTGGCACTGGGCCGGCTGCCCACCCTCGCCCAGTACGATGGCTATGGTTCGTGCCCGCTGACGGTAGAGCGCGGCAAGATCGTCCTGGCCGAGTTCACCTATGGCGGCAAACTGGCACCGAGCTTTCCCAGTTGGTTGCTGGATGGCCGCAAGCCGACGCGCCTGGCCTGGTTGCTCAAGGCGCAGGCGCTGCCGCCGCTGTACTGGCAAGGCATGCTCAAGGGCCGCGAGTGGCTGGCGCGCCCGCAGCTGGTAGCTGAGGGTGGGCAGTGATCGAACATCAATTGTTGGGGGCGGGCCTGGGCGCGATCATCGGTGCGGTGCTGGCGTTGACCGGCGCCGGCGGTGGCATTCTTGCTGTGCCCTTGCTGGTGTTCGGCCTGGGGCTGTCGATGGTCGAGGCTGCACCGGTCGGCCTGTTGGCCGTAGGCATGGCGGCGGCGGTTGGCGCAGTGCTGGGGCTGCGTCAGGGGTTGGTGCGTTATCGGGCGGCGCTTTTTATCGCGCTGATCGGCGTAGCAGCGGCGCCCTTCGGGCTGATGCTGGCGCACCGCTTGCCGAATACACCTTTGCAGTTGGTGTTTGCCGGGGTGCTGGTGTATGCCTGCCTGCGTATCTGGCGTAAGGCGGCCAGGGAACTGCGCGGTGAGCCCAATGACGCCCATCGCTATATCGAACCCTGTGTGCTGAACCCGTTGCAAGGCCGCTTGCGCTGGACCCTGCCCTGCGCACGCGCCTTGGCATTCACCGGTGCCTTGTCCGGGCTGCTGTCGGGTTTGCTCGGGGTTGGCGGTGGTTTTGTCATCATCCCGGCCCTGAACCGCTATACCAACCTGCGCATGGCCAGCATCGTGTCCACCTCGCTGGCGGTGATCGCACTGGTGTCCACCGGCAGTGTGGTCAGCGCCAGCCTGGCGGGTGTCATGCATTGGCAGGTCGGAGCCCCGTTCGCATCAGGCGCGGTGCTCGGCCTGCTGCTAGCGCGGCCATTGGCGGCCAAGCTGGCCGGGCCGCGTTTGCAGCAGATGTTTGCGGTGGCCGGTTGGACCGCGGCATTGCTGCTGGCTGGCAAGGCGCTATTGGGCTAGCAGCGCGTCCTGTTCTGCCGCGCACAGCGCCAGCAGGTAGTCCCACACCACCCGCAGGCGCACTGACTTGTGCAGCTCGCGGCGGGTGCAGATCCAGTAGCTGCGCTGGATGGTCTCGCCAGGCAGTACGCGCACCAGCGTCGGGTCGTCGTGAGCCATGTAGTTGGGCAGTACGGCGATGCCCAGCCCGGCGCGGGCGGCAGCCTGTTGGGCAATGACGCTGGTACTGCGAAACACCACGGTCGGTGCCCGGCAGAAACTGTTGAGAAACAGCAGCTCCTGGCTGAACAGCAGGTCGTCGACGTAGCCGATCCAGTTGTGCCGGGCCAGGTCTTCGCGGTTGCGCAACGGCGGTGCTTGGTCCAGGTAGCCCTGGCTGGCGTAGAGCGCCAGGCGGTAGTCGGTGAGCTTGCGGGTTATCAACAGGTCGGCGTTGGGGCGTTCCAGGTGAATGCTGATCTCCGCTTCGCGGTTGAGGATGCTGACAAAGCGCGGCACCGCCACCAGTTCCACCTCCAGGCCCGGGTAGCGCTCGAACAACGCGTTCATGCGTGGGGTGAAGAACATGATGCCGATGCCTTCGGTCACCCCCAGGCGAATTTTGCCCAACGGGGTGATGGCCTGGGTGATTTCTTCCTGCGCCAACAGCGCGACGTTTTCCATGGCTTCTGCATGCTTTAGCAGGGCCTGGCCTGAGGGCGTCAGCTCGTAGCCCTGGGCATGCTGCACGAACAGCGCAGTGCCCAGGCTTTGCTCGATGCTCTCGATGTGCCGGGACACGGTGCTGTGGGTTGTGTTGAGGCGCTTGGCGGCGGTAAGCAGCCTGCCGCTGCGCTGCAACTCGAGGAAAAACCGCAGATCGTTCCAGTCGAACATGCTGATCCTTTTTGGCAGTTCGTTCCGGCCTCTTCGCGGGCATGCCCGCTCCCACAGGTACAGAGAACATCCTGAAGGCAACGAGATCCCTGTGGGAGCGGGCGAGCCCGCGAAGAGGTCGGTCCAGGCTTACCCCTGTGCTAAAACGCACAACGGCTGCGCGAAATCTCGTGTTTCACTCACGAAATTACGCACTAAGATGGATCGGGACAAGAATAAAAAACAGGCGCGAGGTTGCACATGCCATCAGCCGATTCTGTTTTCGACTACGTGGTCGTAGGGGCCGGTCCCGCCGGTTGCCTGCTGGCCAATCGTTTGTCCGCCGACCCATCCTGCCGAGTTTTGCTGCTGGAAGCAGGTGGCCGCGACAACTATCCCTGGATTCACATCCCCGTCGGCTATCTCTATTGCATCGGCAACCCGCGCACTGACTGGTGCTTCAAGACCGAGGCGCAGCCAGGCCTGGGGGGGCGCGCACTGGGCTACCCACGCGGCAAGGTGCTCGGTGGCTGTTCTTCAATCAACGGCATGATCTACATGCGTGGCCAGGCGGCGGACTATGAACGCTGGGCCGAGCAAGGCAATGACGGCTGGGCCTGGAAGGACGTGCTGCCGCTGTTCAAGGCCAGCGAAAACCACTTCGCCGGCGCCAGTGAGCACCACGGCGGCGATGGCGAATGGCGGGTCGAGCGCCAGCGCTACAGCTGGCCGATCCTCGATGCTTTCCGTGATGCCGCCGAGCAAAGCGGCATCGGCAAGGTCGACGACTTCAACACCGGCGACAACCAGGGCTGTGGATACTTTCAGGTCAACCAGCGCAGCGGCGTACGCTGGAACGCCTCCAAAGCTTTCCTGAGGCCGATAAAGGACCGCGCCAACCTCACTGTGCTGACCGGCGTTCAGGTTGACCAGGTACTGCTCAACAACACCCGGGCGCGGGCCGTGAAAGCATTTTGGCAAGGCGCCTGGCACGAGTTTGCGTCGCGTCGCGAAATCATCCTCTGCGCCGGCGCTGTTGGTTCACCCGGTATTCTGCAACGCTCCGGCATCGGCCCGCGCCAGCTGCTGGAAAGCCTGGGCATTGGTGTACGCCACGATATGCCGGGCGTTGGTGGCAACCTTCAGGACCACCTGCAACTGCGCCTGATCTACCAGATCCGCAATACCCGCACCTTGAACCAGATGGCCAATAGCCTCTGGGGCAAGATGGGCATGGGCCTGCGCTACCTCTATGACCGCAGCGGCCCGCTGGCCATGGCGCCGAGCCAGCTGGGCGCGTTCGTGCGCTCGGGCCCGGAACAGGCCACCGCCAACCTGCAGTATCACGTCCAGCCGCTCTCACTGGAGCGCTTCGGTGAGCCGCTGCACCCGTTCCCGGCCTTTACCGCATCGGTGTGCAACCTGCGCCCGGTAAGCCGCGGGCGTATCGATATCAGCAGCACCGACATGAACAGCACGCCGCTGATCGACCCCAACTACCTCAGCGACCCCCAGGACCTGCGCGTGGCCGCCGATGCCATCCGCCTCACCCGGCGCATCGTGCAGGCCCCTGCCCTTGCAGCGTTCGACCCCAAGGAATACCTGCCAGGCCCAGCCCTGCAAACCGAGCAAGAGCTGTTTGAGGCAGCCGGCCAGATTGGCACCACCATCTTCCACCCGGTGGGTACCTGCCGCATGGGCAGCGGCGGCCTGGACGTTGTGGATAACCAGCTGCGCGTACACGGCATCCCCGGCTTGCGCGTGGCCGATGCCTCGATCATGCCGCAGATCACCTCCGGTAATACCTGTTCACCGACCCTGATGATCGCCGAGAAGGCGGCGCAATTGATCCTCAAAGGAGCTGCTACCCAGACCTACTTGAACGAAGACGCGATACCGACCCCCTGACCCGGGTGCGTGCAACACCGGCGGCTCGCGGTCAGAAGCCGCCGACAGTGGAACAAAAAGAATAATCACTGTGGCCTGCGGGCCGAGGACAGCAACGATGTCGGATTACATCCAGGAACAGGATGCGGTGGCCAGCAGCCCCAGCCGCCGTGAAGAACGCAAGATCATTTTCGCGTCATCCCTCGGGACGGTTTTCGAGTGGTATGACTTTTTTCTCTATGGAGCGCTGGCTGCTGTCATCAGCAAGCAGTTCTTTGCTGGCGTGAACGACACCACCGCCTTCATCTTTGCCCTCATGGCCTTTGCCGCCGGCTTCCTGGTGCGGCCGTTCGGTGCATTGGTGTTCGGCCGCCTGGGCGACATGATCGGGCGCAAGTACACCTTCCTGGTCACCATCGTGCTGATGGGCCTGTCCACATTCGCTGTGGGGCTGTTGCCCACCTATGCCAGCATCGGCATAGCCGCACCGATCATCCTGGTGATCCTGCGCATGCTGCAGGGTCTGGCGCTGGGTGGTGAGTACGGCGGTGCTGCCACCTATGTGGCCGAGCATGCGCCCCAGGGCAAACGGGGCTTCTACACCGGTTTCATCCAGTCCACCGCCACCCTTGGCCTGTTGCTGTCGCTGCTGGTGGTGCTGGGCAGCCGCTACATCAGTGGCGACCAGTTCGAAACCTGGGGCTGGCGCTTGCCGTTCCTGCTGTCGATAGTGCTGCTGGCCATCTCCACCTGGATCCGGATGAGCATGCACGAGTCGCCGGCCTTCGTGAAAATGAAGGCCCAGGGAAAGGTCAGCAAGTCGCCGATCCGTGAGTCGTTCACCTCCTGGCCAAACCTGAAAGTGGTGCTTACCGCGCTGTTCAGCATCAACGCCGGGCAAGCCGTGACGTTCTACACGGCGCAGTTCTACGTGCTGTTCTTCATGACCCAGATGCTGAAAATGGACCCGGCCCAGGCCAACACCCTGCTGATCATCAGCGTGGTGATTGGTGCGCCGTTCTTCGTGTTCTTCGGCTGGTTATCGGACCGCATTGGCCGCAAGCCAATCCTGATGCTCGGCCTGCTGCTTGCCACGGTACTGTACTTCCCGCTATTCAAGGCGCTGAGCCACTACGCAAACCCTCAGATCGACGCCGCCAGCCGGCAGGCGCCGATCGTGGTCACCGCCGACCCGCAAAGCTGTACCTTCCAGTTCGACCCGGTGGGCAAAGCGCGTTTCGACAGCCCGTGCGACAAGGTCAAGACGTTCCTGGTCAAGCAGGGCCTGCCGTACAACTCGGTAAGCGTGGCCGGCAGCGATGTAGTGGTCAATATTGGTGAAAAGACCATCAATGGCTACGACGAAGCGGCCATGCGCAGCGCAGTGGAGCAGGCTGGCTACCCGGCCAAGGCTGACCCAGGGCAGGTCAACCAGGTCATGGTGGTGGTGTTGATCGTGGCGATGATCCTGATCGCTACCATGACCTATGGCCCGCTGGCAGCCGTGATGGTCGAACTTTTCCCGACACGCATCCGCTACACCTCGATGTCCCTGCCCTACCATATTGGCAATGGCTGGTTCGGCGGCTTCCTGCCAACCGTGTCGTTCGCGCTGGTGGTGTATACCGGGGATATCTTCTACGGGCTGTGGTACCCGGTGCTGGTGACCGGGATCAGTTTGGTCGTGGGGATTTTCTGCCTTAAAGAGACCAAAGACGTGGATCTCGACAAGGTTTGAGGCTGTTCACACGGCACAAAAAAACCGGCTGTAAAAGCCGGTTTTTTTATGCCTCAAAAAAACTTATGCACGATTTTAAGAAAAATGTCACACGTAGAAATAAACAGCTAATTCAACGACTTAGCGTTCACTTCAAGCATTTGATCGAAAAACTGCTCACAAGTTATCCACAGATCATCAAGCGGTCTGCTGTTGGGTTTTTTCATCGGCCGGGGGCAGCGAACCCAAGGCCCGTTGGGTGGCTTCGTTCCACGCCGCTGCGCGGTCGTTGAGCTCGGCGATGGCACGTGGCCCGGTGCCATTGGCGTACATCGGCTCGCCAATCACCACTTCGATGGTACCGGCACGCTTGCCCCAACCGGTCTTCGGCCAGAACTTGCCGGCATTGTGGGCAATCGGCAGCACCGGCAGCCCGGCATTCACGGCCAGCGCAGTACCGCCGCGGGAGAACTTGCCGACGGTGCCGTACGGCACGCGGGTGCCTTCCGGAAAGATCAGCACCCAAGTCTTCTGCTTGAGCAGCTCGTCGCCTTTGCTTGCCACCTGGCGCAACGCTTCCTTTGGGTTGTCGCGGTTGATCGCGATCGGCCGCAGCATGGCCATGGCCCAACCGAAGAACGGCACGTACAGCAGTTCACGCTTGAGCACCTGGCTCAGCGGCGAAAAGTACTGGGAAAGGAAGAACGTTTCCCAGGTGCTCTGGTGGTTGGACAGGATCACGCAGGGCTCATTCGGCACGTTCTCGGCGCCGGTGACCTTGTAGTCGATGCCGAGAATGGTGCGCACCAGGAACAGCGCGCAGCGACACCAGTACACGTTGATGAACCTGTAGCGCTTGGGGAACGACAGGAACGGCGCGATGAAGAAGCTCAGCGAGCACCACAGCAGCGAACTGGTGCCCAGCAGCAGGTAAAAAAGAAAGATTCTGATCGCCTGCAGGATCGACATAGTGGCTTGTACCATTGCGGGGCATGCCCGCCTGAGAAAAATGCGCCCGAGGGCGCACCGTTTAAATTAGTTCTCTGGCGATAGCTGCCAGATCGTCGAAAATCAGTGTAGTTTCAGGGACACCTTTTTCCAGGGTCCGCTCGCCCTTGCCGGTTTTTACCAACACGGGTTGTGCACCGACGGCCAGGGCGGCCTCCAGGTCACCTTTGCTGTCGCCGACGAACCAGACGCCTTGCAGGGCGACCCGGTAATGCTCGGCAATCGCCACCAGCATGCCAGGCTTTGGCTTGCGGCAATCGCAGCCTTCGTCCGGCCCGTGCGGGCAATAGACGATATGGCCCACCTCGCCCCCCTGCTCCGCCACCAGCTCGCGCAGGCGTGCGTGCATGGCTTCCAGGGTTGCCAGTGTGTAATAGCCACGGGCAATGCCGGACTGGTTGGTGGCCACGGCCACCGTCCAGCCCGCTTTGCTCAACTGCGCGATGGCCTCGACCGAGCCAGGGATCGGCACCCATTCTTCCAGCGTCTTGATGTAGGCGTCGGAGTCATGGTTGATGACCCCGTCACGGTCGAGAATCAGCAGTTTCAAGGCTTACCCCAGCAGCGAAATGTCGGCCACGCCCAGGAACAGGCCGCGCAGGCGGCTGAGCAGGGCATAACGGTTGGCGCGTACCTTGGCGTCTTCAGCGTTGACCATCACCGCCTCGAAGAAGGCGTCGACCGGGTCACGCAGGGCCGCCAGGCGGGCCAGCGATTCACTGTACTGGCGTGCAGCAGCCATCGGTTGCACGGCCTGGTCGGCCTGCTGGATGGCCGAGTACAGCGAGAACTCGTTGGCGTTGTCGAAGTACTTTGGCTCGACCTGTTCGGCGATGGCGCCTTCGGCCTTGCTCAGCAGGTTCGATACACGCTTGTTCACCGCGGCCAAAGCTTCGGCTTCCGGCAGCTTGCGGAACGCCTGCACAGCTTGCACACGCTGGTCGAAGTCCAGGGCCGAGCCCGGCTGCAGGGCGCGCACCGACAGGTAGGTGGCCACGTCGATGCCTTCGTCTTCGTAACGCGCACGCAGGCGGTCGAAGATGAACTCCAGCACTTGCTCGGCCAGGCCGGCGGCCTTGACCTTGGCGCCGAACTGCTTGACTGCGAACTCGACCGCACCGGTCAGGTTCAGGTCCAGCTGCTTCTCGATCAGAATGCGCAGCACGCCCAAGGCAGCACGGCGCAGGGCGTACGGGTCCTTGCTACCTGTGGGCAGCATGCCGATGCCGAAGATGCCAACCAGGGTGTCGAGTTTGTCGGCGATGGCCACAGCAGCACCGGTGAGGGTCTGCGGCAGCTCGGCGCCAGCACCGCGCGGCATGTACTGCTCGTTCAGGGCCAGGGCGACGTCCTGCGGCTCACCGTCGTTGAGCGCGTAGTAGTAACCGGCAACACCCTGCATTTCAGGGAACTCGCCGACCATCTCGGTGGCCAGGTCGCACTTGGACAGCAGGCCGGCACGGCCGGCGCGCTGGGCGTCGCCGCCGATCAGCGGGGCAATGAACGCAGCCAGTCTGGAAACACGCTCGGCCTTGTCGTACACAGTGCCCAGCTGAGCCTGGAACACCACGTTTTTCAGGCGCTCGTTGAAGGTTTCCAGCGGTTGCTTCTTGTCCTGCTTGAAGAAGAACTCGGCGTCGGTCAGGCGCGGGCGCACGACCTTCTCGTTGCCTTGCACGATCTGCTTCGGGTCGCGGCTCTCGACGTTGGCCACGGTGATGAAGCGCGGCAGCAGCTTGCCTTCGCTGTCCAGCAGGCAGAAGTACTTCTGGTTGTCCTGCATGGTGGTGATCAGGGCTTCCTGTGGCACTTCAAGGAAACGCTCCTCGAACGAGCACACCAGCGGCACTGGCCACTCGACCAGGGCAGTCACTTCGTCCAGCAGCGCAGGCGGCACGATGGCGGTGCCTTCCTGCTGCATGGCCAGCTCGGCAGTACGCTTGCTGATCAGCTCGCGGCGCTCGGCGAAGTCGGCCAGCACGTAGGCTTTGCGCAGGTCTTCGACGTAGTTGGCCGGGGTGGTGATGACGACGTTTTCCGGGTGGTGGAAGCGGTGGCCACGGGATTCACGGCCGGCCTTCTGCGACAGGATGGTGCAGTCGACCACCTGGTCGCCCAGCAGCATCACCAGCCATTGCGTCGGGCGCACGAACTCTTCACGGCTGGCCGCCCAGCGCATGCGCTTGGGAATCGGCAGGTCGTTGAGCGAATCTTCGACGATGGTTGGCAGCAGGCCGACGGTGGACTTGCCCGGGATATGCTGGGAGAAGCGCAGCTTGGCGCCGCTCTGATCGATCTCCGACAGATCTACACCGCATTTCTTGGCAAAGCCAAGAGCAGCCTGGGTCGGCTCGCCGTCTTTGAAAGCAGCCTGCAGGGGCGGGCCGTCGATATTGATGCTGCGGTCAGGCTGCTGCACGTCCAGCTGGCGGATCAGCACGGCCAGGCGGCGCGGCGCAGCGTACACCTGCTTGCCGGTGTAGTTCAGGCCAGCGGCCTGCAGGCCTTTCTCGATGCCGGCCAGGAAGGCGTCGCCGAGGGTGGCCAAGGCCTTGGGTGGCAGCTCTTCGGTGCCCAGTTCTACCAGGAAATCTTGAGCACTCATTGTGCAGCCTCCAGCTTAGCCAACACTTCGTCACGCAATTCAGGGGTGGCCATCGGGAAGCCCATGCGTGCGCGGGCTTGCAGATAGCTTTGCGCCACGTCCCGGGCCAGGGTACGTACACGCAGGATGTAACGCTGGCGCTCGGTTACCGAGATGGCGCGGCGCGCGTCCAGCAGGTTGAAGGTGTGCGAGGCCTTCAGGACCATTTCGTAGGTCGGCAACGGCAGATCCAGCTTGATCAGGCGGTTGGCTTCGCTTTCGTAGAAGTCGAACAGTTCGAACAGCTTGTCGACGTTGGCGTGTTCGAAGTTGTAGGTCGACTGCTCCACTTCGTTCTGGTGGAACACGTCACCGTAGGTGACCTTGCCGAACGGGCCGTCGGCCCACACCAGGTCGTACACCGAATCGACGCCCTGGATGTACATGGCCAGGCGCTCCAGGCCGTAGGTGATTTCACCGGTGACCGGGTAGCACTCGATACCGCCTACCTGCTGGAAGTAGGTGAACTGGGTAACTTCCATGCCGTTCAGCCAGATTTCCCAGCCCAGGCCCCAGGCGCCGAGGGTCGGCGATTCCCAGTTGTCTTCGACGAAGCGGATGTCGTGCACCAGCGGGTCCAGGCCGATGGCTTTCAGCGAGCCGAGGTACAGCTCCTGGAAGTTGGCCGGGTTGGGCTTGAGCACTACCTGGAACTGGTAGTAGTGCTGCAGGCGGTTTGGGTTTTCGCCATACCGCCCGTCGGCAGGGCGACGGCTAGGCTGCACGTAGGCGGCGTTCCAGGTTTCTGGTCCGACGGCGCGCAGGAACGTGGCGGTATGGAAAGTGCCGGCGCCTACTTCCATATCGTAGGGCTGAAGCACCACACAACCTTGAGCTGCCCAGTAGTTCTGCAGGGCGAGGATCAGGTCTTGGAAGGTACGCACGGCTGGCGTAGGCTGGCTCACGAAATTCACCTGTATCTGGGGATGCGGATGTAAAGAGCGGGAGTATAACCTGATTCGCCTCGCCCTCTACTCATTGGAGCCTTATGCCACGCTGCTTTTGGTGTACCGACGATCCGTTGTACCAGGCCTACCACGACCAGGAATGGGGAACGCCACAGCGTGACCCGGCGTTGCTCTTCGAGATGCTTTTGCTCGAAGGGTTCCAGGCCGGGCTGTCGTGGATAACCGTTTTGCGCAAACGCGAGCGTTATCGCCAGGTGATGTACGGCTTCGACCCGGTGAAACTGGCGGCCATGAGCGACGAACGCATCGAAGAACTGATGCAGGATGCCGGCATCATCCGCAACCGCCTCAAGCTCAAGGCTGCCCGGCGCAATGCCCAGGCGTGGCTGGCTGTGGATAACCCGGCCGAATGGTTGTGGTCGTTCGTCGGCGGTGCGCCGAAGGTCAACCATTTCACAGGCCGCAGCGATGTGCCGGCGGTTACCGATGAAGCCAAGGCCATGAGCAAGGCCCTGCAGAAAGCCGGGTTCACCTTTGTCGGCCCGACCATCTGCTACGCCTTCATGCAGGCCACCGGCATGGTCATGGACCACACCACCGATTGCGATCGCTACGCCGCCTTGTTGCGCTGAGGGGTTACAATGCGCGCCTTGCTGAAATAAGGAATTCGCCTGTGGAAAAGTTCAAGGGCGCCCTGATGGTCGGGGTGCTGCGCCTGTTTGCCAAGCTGCCCTGGGGCGCTGTGCAGCGCGTCGGCGCGGGTATTGGCTGGCTGATGTGGAAGGTCCCCAACGGTTCGCGCAATGTGGTGCGAATCAACCTGGCCAAGTGTTTCCCGGAGATGGACCCGGTTGCCCGTGAGCAGCTGGTTGGCCAGGCGCTGCGGGATATCGGCAAATCCTTTGTCGAAAGTGCCTGTGCCTGGATCTGGCCGCCGCAGCGTTCGCTGGAGCTGGTCAAGGAAGTGCACGGCCTGGAAGTGCTGGAGCAGGCCCTGGCCTCGGGCAAGGGCGTGGTGGGTATCACCAGCCACCTGGGTAACTGGGAAGTGCTGAACCACTTCTACTGCAACCAGTGCAAACCGATCATCTTCTACCGCCCGCCTAAACTCAAAGCGGTGGATGACCTGTTGCGCGAGCAGCGCGTGCAGATGGGCAACCGCGTGGCGCCTTCGACCAAGGAAGGCATTCTCAGCGTGATAAAGGAAGTGCGTCGCGGTGGCCAGGTGGGTATTCCAGCCGACCCGGAGCCGGCCGAATCGGCAGGGGTGTTTGTGCCGTTCCTGGGCACCCAGGCGCTGACCAGCAAGTTCGTGCCGAACATGTTGGCGGGTGGCAAGGCGGTGGGGGTATTCCTGCATGCGCTGCGGCTGCCGGATGGTTCGGGCTTTCGGGTGATTCTGGAAGCAGCGCCCGAAGCGATGTACAGCACCGATGTGACCGAGTCGGCGGCGGCGATGAGCAAGGTGGTCGAGCGCTATGTGCGCGAGTACCCGAGCCAGTACATGTGGAGCATGAAGCGCTTCAAGAAGCGCCCGGCTGGCGAGCCGCGCTGGTACTGAGATTTCAGGGGGGCGCTTTGCGCCCCTTTCGCCGGCAAGCCAGCTCCCACCTTGACCTTGCCGGCCCGAGCTCATGCTTTCGGCTTAGACAAGCTCTGGCTTGTACAAGGCCCATGGGCTTGCTCGGCCCCGTGGGAGCTGGCTTGCCGGCGATGGGCTGCAAAGCAGCCCCGGCAATCTCAGGCCTTGTTGAGTTTCTTCAGGAACACAGTCATCTCTTTCTCGGCCTGTTTGTCCCCATGGGCCTGTGCCGCCACGATCCCGTCTTCCCAGGCCTTGCGCGCCGCTGCCAGGTCACCCTGCAATTGATGCGCCTTGCCCAGCAGCTTCCACGCCGCGGAATACTTGGGATCCTGCTCCACACACCGTGCCAGGTGCACCGCCGCTTCAGCGCCGTTGCCTTCATCCAGCCAGGCCTTGCCCAAGCCAAACCTCAGCAGCGGGTTATCCACACCCTTGGCCAGCATCTTCTCCAGCGATTCGCGCATGCCTTCTTCTCCTAGAAGAAACTCAAGCCGACGTGGAACAGCTTCTCCACATCCCGGATTTGTTTTTTATCCACAACGAACAGGATCACATGGTCCCCCGATTCGATCACGGTGGCGTCGTGGGCGATCATCACCTCTTCGTCGCGGATGATGGCGCCGATGGTGGTACCCGGTGGCAGGGCGATGTCTTCGATGGCCTTGCCCACAACCTTGCTCGACTTCGAATCCCCGTGCGCCACCGCCTCGATGGCCTCGGCCGCACCACGGCGCAGCGAGTGCACGCTGACAATGTCGCCCCGGCGCACGTGCGCAAGCAGGGTGCCGATGGTAGCCAGCTGCGGGCTGATGGCGATGTCGATATCACCGCCCTGCACCAGGTCGACATAGGCCGGGTTGTTGATGATGGTCATTACCTTGCCTGCGCCCAGGCGCTTGGCCAGCAGCGACGACATGATGTTGGCTTCGTCATCGTTGGTCAGGGCCAGGAAGATGTCGGCGTCGGCGATGTTCTCTTCGAGCATCAGGGCCTTGTCCGAGGCGCTGCCCTGCAGCACCACAGTGCTTTCCAGGGTATCGGAGAGGTGCCGGCAGCGGGCCGGGTTCATCTCGATGATCTTCACCTGGTAGCGGCTCTCGATGGCTTCGGCCAGGCGCTCGCCGATCTGCCCACCGCCGGCGATGACGATGCGCTTGTTGGTCTCGTCGATGCGGCGCAGCTCGCCCATCACGGCGCGGATGTCCTTCTTGGCGGCGATGAAGAACACTTCGTCGTCAGCCTCGATCACGGTGTCGCCACGCGGGGTGATCGGCCGGTCGCGGCGGAAGATGGCCGCCACGCGGGTGTCGACGTTGGGCATGTGCGCACGGATCTGGCGCAGTTGCTGGCCGACCAGCGGGCCGCCGTAGTAGGCCTTCACCGCTACCAGCTGGGCCTTGCCTTCGGCGAAGTCGATCACCTGCAGCGAGCCTGGGTGCTCGATCAGACGCTTGATGTAGTTGGTTACGACCTGCTCCGGGCTGATCAGCACATCCACCGGGATATGGTCGTTGTGAAACAGCTCTTCGCGGGTGAGGTAAGCCGACTCGCGCACCCGGGCGATCTTGGTCGGGGTGTGGAACAGCGAATAGGCCACCTGGCAGGCGACCATGTTGGTTTCGTCGCTGTTGGTCACTGCCACCAGCATGTCGGCGTCATCGGCACCGGCCTGACGCAGCACCGTCGGCAGCGAGCCACGGCCCTGCACGGTGCGGATGTCCAGGCGGTCACCGAGGTCGCGCAAGCGCTCGCCATCGGTGTCGACCACGGTGATGTCGTTCGCTTCGCTGGCCAGATGCTCTGCCAGCGTACCGCCTACCTGGCCTGCGCCGAGGATGATGATCTTCATCCGCTACTCCCTACCGTTTGTACTTATCCGCGAGAGGCGGCGATCTTGATCAGCTTGGCATAGTAGAAGCCGTCGTGGCCGCCTTCCTGGGCCAGCAACTGGCGGCCGTGGGGCTGGCGCAGGCCAGCCTCGGTGGCCAGGTCCAGCTCACGGGCGCCTGGGGTGCGGGCAAGGAAGGCGCCTACCACTTCGGTGTTCTCGGTCGGCAGGCTGGAGCAGGTGGCGTACAGCAGCATGCCGCCTACTTCCAGGGTCGGCCACAGGGCGTCAAGCAGCTCGCCTTGCAGCGCTGCCAGTGCCGGGATGTCGTCGGCCTGGCGGGTCAGCTTGATGTCCGGGTGGCGGCGGATCACGCCGGTGGCCGAACACGGCGCGTCGAGCAGGATGCGCTGGAACGGCTTGCCGTCCCACCAGCTGGCGGTGTCGCGGGCATCGCAGGCGATCAGCTCGGCGTCCAGTTGCAGGCGGTCGAGGTTCTCGCGCACGCGGGTCAGGCGCTTGGCTTCGAGGTCGATGGCCACCATCTGCGCCAGGCCGGCTTCGGCCTCCAGCAGGTGGCAGGTTTTGCCACCCGGGGCGCAACAGGCGTCCAGCACGCGCTGGCCAGGGGCCAGTTCGAGCAGGTCGGCGGACAGCTGCGCGGCTTCGTCCTGCACGCTCACCCAGCCCTCGGCAAAGCCTGGCAGGCCGCGCACGTCGCAGGCCTCGGCCAGCACGATGCCGTCACGGCTGTACTGGCAGGCGCTGGCGCCAATGCCCGCTTCGGCCAGCAGTGCCAGGTAGGCATCGCGGCTGTGGTGACGGCGGTTGACCCGCAGAATCATCGGCGGGTGGGCGTTGTTGGCGGCGCAAATGGCTTCCCACTGCTCCGGCCAGAAGGCTTTCAGCGCCTTCTGCAGCCAGCGCGGGTGGGCAGTGCGTACCACTGGGTCCCGCTCCATGCCGGCGAGCAGTTCTTCGCCTTCGCGCTGGGCGCGGCGCAGCACGGCATTGAGCAGGCCCTTGGCCCACGGCTTTTTCAGCTTGTCGGCACAGCCCACGGTTTCGCCGATGGCGGCGTGGGCCGGAATGCGGGTGTAGAACAACTGGTACAGGCCGACCAGCAGCAGCGCCTGCACATCGGCGTCGGCCGCCTTGAAAGGCTTTTGCAGCAGTTGCGCGGCCAGCAGGTCGAGGCGCGGCTGCCAGCGTGCGGTGCCGAACGCCAGGTCCTGGGTCAGGCCACGGTCGCGCTCATCAACCTTGTCCAGTTGTGCCGGCAGCGAGCTGTTCAGCGAGGCCTTGCCACTGAGCACAGCGGCAAGGGCACGGGCGGCGGCGAGACGTGGGTTCATTGGCCCAGCACCTTGCCGACGGCGAACTTCTCGCGGCGGCTGTTGAACAGGTCGCTGAAGTTAAGCGCCTTGCCGCCGGGCAATTGCAGGCGGGTCAGGCTCAGCGCCTGATCACCGCAGGCAACGACCAGGCCGTCCTTGCTGGCGGACAGGATTTCGCCTGGGGCGCCCTGGCCTGTGGACAAGTTGGCGGCCAGCACCTTCACGCTTTCACCATCGAGGGTGCTGTGGCACACCGGCCACGGGTTGAAGGCGCGGATCAGGCGCTCCAGCTCAACCGCCGGGCGGCTCCAGTCGATGCGCGCCTCGTCCTTGTTCAGCTTGTGTGCGTAGGTGGCCAGGGCATCGTCCTGCACTTCACCGTGCAGCGACCCGTCGGCCAGGCCGGCGATGGCCTGTACCACGGCGGGCGGGCCCATTTCGGCCAGGCGGTCGTGCAAGGTGCCGCCGGTGTCATCGGCGCTGATGGGGGTGACTACCTTGAGCAGCATCGGGCCGGTATCCAGGCCAGCTTCCATGCGCATCACGGTTACGCCGCTCTCGGCGTCGCCGGCTTCCACGGCGCGCTGGATCGGCGCCGCACCGCGCCAGCGTGGTAGCAGGGAGGCGTGGCTGTTGATGCAGCCCAGGCGCGGGATATCCAGCACTGCCTGCGGCAGGATCAGGCCGTAGGCGACCACCACCATCAGGTCCGGCTTCAGCGCGGCCAGTTCGGCCTGTGCATCGGCGTTGCGCAGGGTCTGCGGCTGGAACACCGGGATGTCATGGGCGACGGCCAGTGCCTTGACCGCACTTGGCATCAGCTTCTGGCCACGGCCGGCCGGGCGGTCGGGCTGGGTGTAGACGGCCACGATCTCGTAAGGGCTGTCGAGCAGGGCCTTGAGGTGTTCGGCGGCAAACTCTGGAGTGCCTGCAAAGACGATGCGCATGGAGTTCTCGCTTCAAAATAGAAAAAGGCTTGCCGGAGCAAGCCTTCTGGAAGGTAGGGATCAGGCTTGCTGGCGGTGCTGCTTTTCCAGCTTCTTCTTGATCCGGTCGCGCTTGAGCTGCGACAGGTAGTCAACGAACAGTTTGCCGTTGAGGTGATCGAATTCGTGCTGCACGCACACCGCCAGCAGGCCTTCGCATTCCAGCTCGTAAGGCTTGCCGTCGCGGTCCTGGGCCTTGACCCGTACACGCAGCGGGCGGTCTACGTTCTCGTAGAAGCCGGGCACCGACAGGCAGCCTTCCTGGTACTGGCCCATGTCGTGGGTCAGTTCTTCGACCGTGGGGTTGATGAAGACGCGCGGCTCGCTGCGGTCTTCGCTGAGGTCCATGACCACGACCTGCAGGTGCACGTTGACCTGGGTGGCGGCCAGGCCGATACCAGGGGCTTCGTACATGGTTTCAAACATGTCGTCGATCAGCTGACGCAGGGCGTCGTCGAACTCCGTCACCGGTTTGGCGATAGTGCGCAGGCGCGGGTCCGGGAATTCGAGAATGTTCAAGATGGCCATAAGGTCAGGCAGTCACTGTGCGTTCGGTTGAAAACTGAGCACACATAATAAAGGGAAACGGGGATTTCGGCACCTGGCAAGCTCGTCTAGGGTGTCTATGGGCTTGATAGCCCCCAGCCAATGGACAGGTTTTCAAAGTGTTACTCACAGAGTTATCCACAGGTTGTGCCACGTAGATGGCCCTGTTTCGATCAAGGACGATCCCCATGCCCAGTTACCATTCGTCGCTCTGCCCGCCTGCCGAACTGGAGGCGCGATTACGCCTGCATCGCTTGCCCGAGACAGGATTGCGACGTTTTCGCACCTTGCTGGATGCGTTCGGCAGCGCCTCTAGTGCGCTTAGCGCTCCCGGTTCGGCCTGGCGAGCGTTGGGCATCCCCCAAGCCACCATCGATGCCCGGCGCAGTGCCGAGGTACGCGAGGGCGCGCTCGCCGCAATGGCCTGGTTAGAGCGCCCCGGCCAGCATTTGCTGATGTGGGACGGCCCTGGCTACCCAGCGTTGCTGGCAGAAATCGACGATGCCCCGCCGCTGCTTTTCGTTGCCGGCGACCGGGCCTTGCTCGACCGCCCTCAGTTGGCGATTGTGGGCAGCAGACGTGCCACACCCCCGGCGCTCGACACCGCCCGGGCATTTTCCCGCTACCTTGCGCAGGCTGGTTTCACCGTTACCAGCGGGCTTGCGGTGGGTGTCGACGGTGCCGCTCATCGGGCCGCGTTGCAGGCCGGTGGGTGCACGATTGCCGTGCTCGGTACGGGGCTGCAAAAACTTTATCCACAGCGCCATCAAGAGCTTGCGCAGGCGATGATCGACAACGGCAGTGCGCTGGTTTCCGAGTATCCGCTGGACGCCGGGCCACTGCCCGGCAACTTCCCGCGGCGCAACCGCATCATCAGCGGCTTGTCGCTGGGCGTGCTGGGGGTCGAGGCCAGCTTGGCCAGTGGCTCGCTTATCACTGCGCGCCTGGCGGCCGAGCAAGGCCGCGAGGTGTATGCCATTCCGGGTTCCATTCACCACCCGGGGGCCAAGGGCTGCCACCAGCTGATCCGTGATGGGGCGCTGCTGGTGGAAAGTGTGGAGCAGATCCTGGAAAGCCTGAAGGGTTGGCAGAACCTGCCGCCTGCAGTTGTGGACAGGTTCGACCATCCCCTGCTTGCCCTGCTGCATGCAGCGCCTCAAACCAGCGAAAGCCTCGCACACTGCAGCGAGCTGCCGCTGGCCGAAGTGTTGGCGCAGCTGACCGAGCTGGAGCTGGAAGGCCGGGTAAGCAATGAAGCCGGGCGTTGGTTTGCCCGCGCGGGCTAAGTACACTGCGCACAAGCAAGGTATTCAGGCGGAGAAACAGCAATGGTGAGCAGTTTTCGTGTGCAACAAGCCGCACGTGAGATCCGGGCGGGCGCAGTAATCGCCTACCCGACGGAAGCGGTCTGGGGCCTGGGCTGCGACCCATGGAACGAGGACGCGGTGTATCGTCTGCTGGCGCTGAAATCGCGGCCTGTGGATAAAGGGCTGATCCTGATCGCTGACAACATCCGCCAGTTCGACTTCCTGTTCGAGGACTTCCCCGAAGACTGGATCGACCGCATGGGCAGCACCTGGCCGGGGCCGAATACCTGGCTGGTGCCACACCAGGACCTGCTGCCCGAGTGGGTAACGGGGCAGCATGACACCGTGGCGCTGCGGGTCAGTGACCACCCGGTGGTGCGTGAACTGTGCGCGCTGGTGGGGCCGCTGATTTCCACCTCGTGCAACCCCGGCGGTCGCCCGGCGGCGAAGACCCGGTTGCGGGTGGAGCAGTACTTCCACGGCCAGCTGGACCTAGTGCTTGGGGGGGCGCTGGGGGGGCGGAAGAACCCGAGTGTGATTCGCAACCTGGCAACCGGCGAGGTTGTGCGCCCGGGCTGATACCGCTGGCGAGGGCTTCGCCCTCGATCGCCGGCAAGCCAGCTCCCACAGGTACTGCACATGGCTTGAAGCCGGTGCGGTCGGTGTGGGAGCTGGCTTGCCGGCGATTGGGCCGCAAAGCGGCCCCAGAACCCCGCAGATTTTTCTGATTTTGCCAAAATGGCTGTCCAGCTTGCGGCTTGGGAAATATCCTACGAGCCGCGTCCTCTGCCATCACCTTCTCAGTGGGAACCTCTGCCCTTAGGCTTAAACCGTCGCCGAATAACTTGGCGATCGGGTGTGGTAACCCGGATGTGCGAATTCTGAATGGCAGCCATGGCGGCTGTGCGCGGGAGGCTTTCGAGCCTGCCGGGTTTGGGATTCGTCCGGTTTACCACCCCGCGTGCAGCTGCCACCCATTTCGTGTGGTAACGGATTGAGCGGCCGCCCTGATCAGGTGAATTCCCATGAGCAAGAAAATAGTCCCCGATCCACCCCTTCCATGCACCTCCACCCGCCCCTTCGGCCGCTGCGACGCCGGCCATGACCCGCTCTTCACCGTCAACCCGAACATTTCCGCCGAGGACGCTCTGGTCCACATAGCCCTGTACCTGCGCAGCGCCTACGAAACCGGCTACAAAGCCCTGGACTACATGCGCGAAGAGGGCCGTGGCATGTTCTGGTCGAACCTGCATGCGATTGAGATGGCAGAGGGTGTGATTGAGGCGATACTCGATGGCATCGAGTCGACCCCTCCATCCACAAGCGGTTCACCCCAAAACAGCGTCGTACCTTAATTCGATGCGATTACTGTGGGAGTAGGCAGGCCTGCTCTCGCAGCGATTTCCTACAAGCTCTGGCGAAGGCAAACACCTGCCCACCAGAAGACATCCAATTTATGCTTTGCATCCTCAAGGTTCCCGACCATGGGATGTTGAAGTTTGTACCTAGGCTTGTACAATGTTTGAGTTGGTAGGAAGCCACCAAGCCTAGCGCCCATTCAGCAGTGCTGAGTGGGTCGAGAAAAACCTGATCCGGGCCCTGCCTGGGAAGGATTTGAAGAAATGCATGTACTGACTTTTAGCCAGGCTCGCGCCGACCTGAAGCAGACGATGGATGATGTATGTCGGGATCACGAACCTGCGATCATTACACGCCAGCGTGGTGAGCCGGTGGTCATGATCTCGCTTGAAGACTACAACGGCATGCAAGAGACCATGTACCTGTTGGGTTCTTCAGCCAATGCCAAGCGCTTGCGCGCATCCATTGATCAGCTGCGGTCGGGTGAAGCGGCTACCCATGAGCTGCCCATAGATGAACATGAAGTCAAAACAACGCAACAAGACTGAGGCTCGCAATTCTGTAAGCGTTGCGTTCACTTCAGAGGGTTGGGAAGACTACTGCCATTGGAAGGATGCTGACTCTGATGTATTCGCGACGATCAACACACTGATCAGGGAGTGCCTACGTACTCCGTTCAAAGGTAGTGGCAAGCCCGAGCCGCTCAAGGGCGACCTGTCAGGATTCTGGTCTCGCCGTATTACTCGCGAGCATCGGTTGGTATACCTTTTCGAAGGTGGTCAGATGACGATCTTGCAGTGCCGATACCACTACGACGATTAATCAAGGCGAAGCAATCCATATGGGATTGCGCCGTAATCCAGGTCGACTCAATACACTGTGGGAGCGGGTTTACCCGCGAACACCGGCAGAGCCGGTGCCATCCACCGCGGTGGCTGCTTCGCGGGCATGCCCGCTCCCACAGGGAACGTGTGTGGCTCAGGGGATTAGTACAGTCGACCCCACAGTCCGCCGCGCCGACAGCTCCGCCTGTGCCTTGGCCGCCTCGCTCAATGGATACCGCTGCTGGATATCCACAACCAGCTTGCCACTCGCAATCATCGCAAACAGGTCATCGGCCATGGCCTGGGTGTTCTCGGCATTATTGGCATAAGTCGCCAACGTCGGCCGGGTGACGTACAACGAGCCCTTCTGCGCCAGGATCCCCAGGTTCACCCCGCTCACTGCGCCCGAGGCATTGCCAAAGCTCACCATCAACCCGCGTGGCTGCAGGCAGTCCAGCGAGGTGAGCCAGGTATCGGCGCCCACGCCGTCATACACCACCGGGCATTTCTTGCCGTCGGTCAGTTCCAGTACCCGCTTGGCCACATCTTCGTGGCTGTAGTCGATGGTTTCCCATGCCCCCAGCGCCTTGGCCCGCTCGGCCTTCTCGGCAGAACTCACGGTGCCGATCAGCTTGGCGCCCAGGGCCTTGGCCCACTGGCAGGCCAGCGAACCGACGCCACCCGCTGCGGCGTGGAACAGGATCACATCGCCCGCCTTCACTTCATAGGTCTGCTTCAACAGGTACTGAACGGTCAAACCCTTGAGCATCACCGCTGCCGCCTGCTCGAAGCTGATGTTGTCGGGCAGCTTGACCAGGTTGGCCTCCGGCAGCGTATGCACCTCGCTGTACGCACCCAGCGGGCCACCGGCATGGGCCACGCGGTCACCCACCTTCAGGCGGGTCACACCCTCGCCCACAGCCTCGACCACGCCGGCCGCCTCGGTACCCAGGCCAGAAGGCAGGGACGGCGGGGCATACAGCCCGCTGCGAAAGTACGTGTCGATGAAGTTCAGGCCGATGGCGTGGTTACGCACGCGCACCTGCTGCGGCCCGGGCGGGGTGGGTTCGAATTCCACAAACTGCAGCACTTCCGGGCCGCCATGCTGGCTGAACTGGATACGCTTGGCCATCTCGCACTCCTGTAGTCGGGATCGGGAAAAGGCCTTCTATCGGACGCCTTTGCTTGATCGCCGTCAACTGCGGCGCGCGCGCTGGCGGTGGTATGCTACGCGCGAATTCTTCCCTGCCCGTTCCTGGTGACCCGATGACTAGCCGCACCGAGGCCGTGAAAGCCTACCTGCTCGACCTGCAAGACCGCATCTGCTCTGCCCTCGAAACCGAAGACGGCGGCGCCCGTTTCGTCGAGGATGCCTGGGTGCGCGAAGCCGGTGGCGGGGGCCGCACACGGGTGATCGGCGACGGCAAGGTGATCGAGAAAGGCGGGGTCAACTTCTCCCATGTGTTTGGTGCCGGCCTGCCTCCCTCGGCCAGCGCCCACCGCCCTGAACTGGCGGGCCGTGGCTTCGAGGCCCTGGGGGTGTCGCTGGTGATCCACCCGCACAACCCGCATGTGCCCACTTCCCACGCCAATGTCCGGTTCTTCATCGCCGAAAAGGAAGGTGAAGAGGCCGTATGGTGGTTCGGCGGCGGTTTCGACCTGACGCCGTACTATGGCAACGAAGAAGACTGCATCCACTGGCACCGCGTGGCCGAACAGGCCTGCGCACCGTTCGGCGCCGACGTGTATCCGCGTTACAAGGCCTGGTGCGACCGCTACTTCCACCTCAAGCACCGTGGCGAGCCACGCGGCATCGGCGGCCTGTTCTTCGACGACCTGAACGAGTGGGACTTCGACACCTGCTTCGCTTTTATCCGCGCCATCGGCGATGCCTTCGTCAACGCCTACCTGCCGATCGTCCAGCGCCGCAAGGACACGCCCTACACCCCGCAGCAGCGCGAGTTCCAGGAATACCGCCGCGGCCGCTACGTGGAGTTCAACCTGGTCTACGACCGTGGCACCCTGTTCGGCCTGCAGTCCGGTGGCCGCACCGAGTCCATCCTCATGTCGCTGCCACCTCAGGTGCGTTGGGGTTACGACTGGAAGGCCGCACCCGGCAGCGAAGAAGCGCGCCTGACCGAGTACTTCTTGCAGGACCGCGACTGGCTTGGCCAGTAAGCTTGTGGATAAACAAGGAGCCGTCATGGACCAGTACGTCGTTTTTGGTAACCCCATCGGCCACAGCAAGTCGCCGCTGATCCACCGCCTGTTCGCCGAGCAGACCGGCCAGGACCTGGAATACGCCACCCTGCTGGCGCCGCTGGACGAGTTCAGCGATTGCGCGCGCGGCTTCTTCAAGCAAGGCAGCGGCGGCAACGTCACCGTGCCGTTCAAGGAAGAGGCCTACCGCCTGTGCGACAGCCTGACCCCGCGTGCCCAGCGCGCTGGCGCAGTGAACACGCTGAGCAAGCTGGCTGATGGCACCCTGCAGGGCGACAACACCGATGGCGCGGGGCTGGTGCGCGACCTGACAGTGAATGCCGGGGTCGAACTGGCTGGCAAACGCATTCTCATCCTCGGTGCCGGTGGCGCCGTGCGTGGCGTGCTGGAGCCTATTCTGGCGCACAAACCGCAGTCGCTTGTGGTTGCCAACCGCACTGTGGAAAAAGCCGAGCAGCTGGCGCGAGAGTTCGATGAGCTGGGGCCGGTGGTGGCCAGCGGGTTTGCCTGGTTGCAGGAGCCGGTGGATGTGATCATCAACGCCACTTCGGCGAGCCTGGCCGGGGAGATGCCGCCGATTGCCGACAGCCTGGTCGAGGCGGGGCGCACGGTTTGCTACGACATGATGTATGGCAAGGAGCCGACGCCGTTTTGCCAGTGGGCTACCAAGCTGGGGGCTGCCAAGGTACTGGATGGGCTGGGGATGCTGGCTGAACAGGCGGCTGAGGCCTTCTTTATCTGGCGTGGGGTGCGGCCTGATACCGCGCCAGTGTTGGCTGAGCTGCGCCGGCAGCTGGCTCGGGGCTGAAATTGTCGGGGCCGCTTTGCGGCCCATTCGCGGCACAAGGCCGCTCCTACAACGCCCGCGCTATCCGGGCTAACGCGATCCCCTGTAGGAGCGGCCTTGTGCCGCGAGTGGGCTGCGCAGCAGCCCCAGAATCTCAGCCTCACTCCTCAAACCGGATCGGGCACAACTCCACCCCTTCCAGCTTCTGCAACTCTTCGATCACTTGGGGCCTGGCCCGGTGCAGTGTCAAGCTCCCGCCCAAGCGCCGCAAGCGCCGCGCCTCACGGTGCAACATATCCACACCCGAGTAATCGATAAAATTCACCTGCCGCGCGTCGATCACCACATGTGGCCCCTGGCAGCGCTGCAAGCGCACCTGCAGGTAATGCGCAGCCCCAAAGAATATTGACCCGCCCACCCGTAACACATCCGCGTCTCCTTCACGGCTTTGCTGCACCCGTGGCCGGGAAGTGCGCTTCAAGTAGAAAAACAGTGACGCCAGCACCCCGGCATAGATGGCCGTCTGCAGCTCCAGCAACAACGTCGCCGCCGCCGTCAGTGTCATGACCAGAAACTCCGAGCGGCTGACCCTGAACAGCGCGCGAATCCCCCGATGGTCCACCAACCCCCAGCAGATCAGCAAAATGCTGCCGGCCATGGCCGGGATCGGCAGGTGCGCGATCAGGCCGGCGCCGGTAACGGCAAACAGCGCCACCCACAGAGCCGAGAACACCCCGGCCATCGGTGAACGGGCGCCCGCCTCGTAGCTCAGGCCCGAGCGGGTGAAGGAACCGGCGGACAGGTAGCCGGAGAAAAATGCACCGGCAATGTTCGACAGGCCCTGTGCGCGTATTTCCTGGTCCGGGTCGATCAGTTGTTCTGAACGTGCCGATAACGAGCGGGCAATCGACAGGCTGGTGACCAACCCCAGCATGCCTACCGCAACGGCGCTGGGCAGCAGACGCAACATGAGCTCCACGTCTAGCAAAGGCAGCGGGCTGAAAGGCGGGAGTTGCCCGGTGAACGCTGCCACCCGCGGCACATGGCCAAATAAGCCCGGCAACAGCCAGGCCAGCAAGCTGACCAGCATCAGGCTTATCAACAGGCTCGGCCAGCGCGGGCGCCAGAGCTTGAAGGCCACGCCGATCACTACGGTGGCCAGGCCCAACAGCAAGGAAGGCAGGTCGACCTCCCCTGCATGGCTGGCCAGGTCCTGTACGGTTTTCAGTGCCGTAGCCTGGCTGGGCAGGTCCATGCCCAGCAGGTTGGGCAATTGGCCCAGGGCAATGACGATAGCGGCGCCCAGGGTGAAACCGAGTACTACCGAGTGGGAGACGAAGTTGACCAGCGCGCCAAAGCGCAAAAGCCCGAGCAGCAGCTGGAAGATGCCGCCGAGGAAGGTCAGCAGCAGCACCAGGGTGATGTAATCGGCACTGCCGGCCACGGCCAGCGGGCTGATGCTGGCGTAGAGCACGATGGAGATGGCAGCGGTGGGGCCGCAGATCAGGTGCCAGGACGAACCCCACAGGCAGGCGATCAGCACCGGGACGATGGCGGCGTACAGGCCATATTCGGCAGGCAAGCCGGCGATCAGGGCGTAGGCGATGGATTGTGGCAGGGCGAGGATGGCACCGCTCAGGCCCACCAGCAGGTCCTGGCGCAGGCTGCGGCCCGATTGGCGCGGGAGCCAGGTGAGGAAGGGCAGCAGGTGAATGATGCGATGCATGAGATATTCACATTTCCAAAGGTCCACTGTCCCCTGTGGGAGCGGGTTTACCCGCGAATGCGTCGGTACATGCAATGCAGCATTCGCGGGTGAACCCGCTCCCACAGGGGGCGCGTCGTGTCTGAAACTACAGTTTGGCTTTGACGGCCTCCAGGGCATTGCCATCCGCCTTGGTAGTCACCCCAGCCAACCACCCTTCCAGCACCTCTGGATACGTTTTCACCCAAGCCCTGGCAGCGTCATCGAAGCTGATCTTCTTATCCACAACCTCGGCCATGATGGCGTTTTCCATGTCCAGGGTAAATTTCAGGTTACCCAACAGCTTCGCCGCATTCGGGCAGGCTTGTGGATAACCCTTTCGGGTCAGCGTGTACACCTCGCCCTTGCTGCCGAACCACTTTTCCCCGCCAGTCAGGTAATGCATTTTCAGCTTCACGTTCATCGGGTGCGGGGTCCAGCCAAGGAAGGTGATGAACTGCTGTTTCTTCACCGCCCGGTCGACCTGGGCCAGCATCGCCTGCTCGCTGGACTCCACCAGTTTCCACTGGCCGAGGTTGAATTCATTCTTGTCGATGATTGCCTTCAGCGACAGGTTGGCCGGTGCACCGGAGCCGATACCGTACAGCTTCTTGTCGAACTGGTCGGCATGCTCCTGCAGGTCGGCAAAGTCCTTCACCCCGGCATTCCACACGTAGTCGGGCACCGCCAGGGTGAACTCGGTTCCTTCCAGGTTACGTGACAGTTGCTGCACATCGCCGTTGGCGATGAACTTGTCATGGAAGCCTTGCTGCGCCGGCATCCAGTTGCCCAGGAAGACATCGACGCGGCCGTCCTTCAAGCCGCCGTAGATGATCGGCACGGCCAGGCTGTCGATCTTCACCTTGTAGCCCAGGCTTTCCAGTAACAGACGGGCCACGGCATTGGTCGAGGCGATATCGCTCCAGCCGGGGTCGGCCATTTTTACGGTACTGCATTGCGCGTCGCTGTCGGCGGCGTGGGCCGTGGCGGTGCCCAGGGCCAGGGCGAACACGGCGGCGGAGAACTTGTGCATGGCGGCCTCTCTTTTCAATCCAGGGGTGCGGGCTGTGGATAACGTGCCTTGCGCTCGAGGTCGTCGAGATCGATGTGGTTGCGCATGTACTGTTGGCTGGCGTCCACCAGCGGTTGGTGGTCCCAGCTTTTCAGCGTGCCGATGGCCAGCGCCTCCGCCACCAGGCGGCGGCGCCGCTGGCTGGCGAGTACCTGCTGGCGCAGGCTGGGGATATCCCAACGCTGTCGTGCTTCATCGGCAAATGCCTGCAGCAGCGCCTGGTGGTCCGGGCTGCCGGCGAGGTTCTCCCGCTCGTGCGGGTCGCGGCTCAGGTCATAGAGTAGCCATGGGTCGTCTTCGCTGTACACGAACTTGTAAGGCCCACGGCGGATCATCATCAGCGGGCCGACGGTGCCTTCGGCCATGTATTCGCCGATCACTTCATCGTGGCCGCCCTGCCCTTGCAGGTGGCCAAGCAGCGAGCGGCCGTCCAGGTGCAGGTTGTTATCCACAGTGCCGCCAGCCAGTTCTACCAAGGTTGGCAGCAGGTCGCAGGTCGATACCGAGGCACTGACCCGAGCCGCTGCATAGTGCTTGGGCGCATGGATCAGCAGCGGTACCCGCGCCGACATCTCGAACCAGTGCATCTTGTACCAGAGGCCACGCTCGCCAAGCATGTCGCCGTGGTCACCGGAGAACACGATCAGGGTGTCGTCGGCCAGGTTGCACTCTTCCAGGGTTTGCAGCAGCTGGCCGATGTTGTCGTCGATGTAGCTGCAGGCGCCGAAGTAAGCGCGGCGGGCGTCGTGGATCTTGTCCACAGGCAGCGGTTTGTTCCACAGGTCGTAGACCTTGAGCAGGCGTTGCGAGTGGGGGTCGAGTTCTGCCTGGTTGAACTCGGCGCGGGGCATGGGGATATCCACACCTTCGTAGCGGTCCCAATAGCGCTTGGGGATGGTGTACGGGTCGTGCGGGTGAGTCATCGAAACGGTCAGGCAGAATGGCCGGCCATCGTTCTCGCGCACATGGTCGTACAGGTACTGGCGCGCCTTGAACACCACTTCCTCGTCGAAATCCAGCTGGTTGGTACGTATGCATGGGCCGGCCTGCAGTACCGAAGACATGTTGTGATACCAGCTCGGGCGCACGTCCGGTTCGTCCCAGTTCACCGCCCAGCCGTAGTCGGCCGGGTAGATGTCGCTGGTCAGGCGCTCTTCGTAGCCGTGCAGCTGGTCCGGGCCGCAGAAGTGCATCTTGCCGGACAGCGCGGTGCGGTAGCCCAGGCGGCGCAGGTAGTGGGCATAGGTCGGCACATCAGCGGGGAAATCGGCGGCATTGTCGTAAGCGCCGATGCGGCTGGGCAACTGGCCGCTGACCAGGGTGAAGCGTGACGGCGCGCACAGCGGGCTGTTGCAGTAGGCCGAGTCGAACACCACCGCCTGCTCGGCCAGGCGGCTCAGGTGCGGCATCTGGATGGGCGAAGGGGCGTAGATCGGCAGCAAGGGTGCGGCCATCTGGTCGGCCATGATGAACAGGATATTCGGGCGCGTCATGGTGGCTTCCATCGTTGAGGGTTATGCGATTCACTTGCCTTTCAAGATGCGACTGCGGATAACATGGGTAAAGCCCATGGCGGGCAATGACTGGGATTAGCTGAGCTTATGTTTGAGCACCTTGCCGAGCTGTCGCTGGATACCTTGCGCGTTTTCGAAGCTGCGGCACGCCTGCGGGGGTTTACTGCGGCGGCGCTGGAGCTGGGCACGACACAGCCGGCAGTGAGCCAACAGGTGAAACGCCTGGAAGCCCAGCTGGGCACGCGCCTGTTTGACCGTATTTATCGCGGCATCGAGCTCACCGAGGCCGGCCAGCTGTTGTTTGAACAGGTACATCAGGGCCTGCAAGCCATGGATGACGGCATTTCCCAGGCCAGCGGGCGTGGCCAGCGAGAAGTGCTCCAGGTGGCCACCGACTTTGCCTTTGCGGCCTTCTGGCTGATGCCAAGGCTGCAACGCTTTCACGAGGCTTATCCACAGGTGGATGTGAGCCTGGTGACCGGTGAACGCAGCCAGGGGATGTTGCGCCCGGACATCGATGTGGCGGTGCTGTTTGGCGATGGGCGCTTTCACCAGGGTGAAAGCCGCTGGCTGTTCGATGAAGAAGTTTTCCCGGTGTGCAGCCCCCGCCTGACGGATGGGAAACCCTTGTCAGCCGTGGCTTTGCAACGTTTGCCTTTGCTGCATTTGAAGGGCGAGCAGGCCAGCCGCTGGTTTGACTGGGCGGGGGTTTTCCGCGGGTTTGGCGTGGCCAGCCCACCGCCTGCGGGGCAATTGCGGTTCGACAACTATACGTTGCTGATTCAGGCAGCGATTGCAGGGCAAGGGGTGGCAATTGGTTGGCGGCACCTGGTGGATGGGTTGGTGGAGCAAGGGTTGCTGAGCCGGCCGCTGGCGGGGAGTTTGCGCTCGCAGCGCGGGTATTACGCGGTGCTGCCGCCGCGCAAGCGGCGTGGGGCGCTGATCGAGCGGTTTGTGGGGTGGCTTGAGGATGAGCGCAGCCTTTGAGATTTTGGGGCCGCTTTGCGGCCCATCGCGGCACAAGGCCGCTCCTACAGGGGACCGCATCAGCCGGCGACCTAGACCACGAAGTTCAGATGCTCGCCCCGGTGCAGGTCCAGTTCCAGCATATCCGCCATCCCCGCCGCCACACGTGCCCACCCCTCATCGGGCAAAGCCTGCGGCGTATTGATCAAGGTCCAGTGCAAAGCACTGCGCTGCAACCCATCAACCACATGGTCCACACATTCCCGCTCCACCTCGCTGTACTTGGCCGGCTCATCCAGCACAGCGAAATCGCCCACCAGCAACAGCCGGCGTATAGTCGTACGCTCAAGCCCCGCCACCAGCGCCTCGCTCAGCCGTGCTTGCCCCGGCAAGTCACCTGGCGCCAGCGCCGACAACAGGGCGATTACCGCCGAGCCGCCTGCCGCGCCCTGCTCTGCCTGGTCGGCATCGTCCAGCCCGCCTATCTTGAAGTGCAGGCCCGGGCGGGCGGTGTGGCGGTTCAGGTCATCGACCACGGCGGTGACTTCGTGCTGGCGCGACAGCAGCTCGGCCATCAGGGCATTGCCCAGGCTGCTTTCAGGCCCGAACAAGACCAGTTTGAACACTGGAGTTTCGGCGTTTTTCACTGCATCACTCCCTTTGCAGGTGGTGATGGTTGGACCGCAATCAGGAGTTATCGTGCAGAGGATCAAGGGTTACCACGCCCACGTTTATTACGACGCAGCGACCATGGAGCAGGCCCGTGAACTGTGCGAGGAGGCGGCGCGGCTGTTTCCCGTGACGATGGGGCGCATGCATCAGAAGCCGGTTGGGCCACACCCGGACTGGAGTTGCCAGCTGGCGTTCGGGCCTGAAGTGGTAGGGGTGGTTTTGCCTTGGTTGGCGCTGTACCGCAAGGGCCTGGTGGTATTCATGCACCCGGAAACCGGGGATGAACTGGCGGACCACCGGGATCATGCGATCTGGATGGGGGCCGTGCGGCCATTGAAACTGTCGATTTTTGGTGGGTAATTCTATTGCCTGTGATGGCCTCTTCGCGGGCTTGCCCGCTCCCACAGGTTCTCCACAGTTTTCAGCATCTGTGTAATCCCTGTGGGAGCGGGCAAGCCCGCGAAGCAGGCGACGCGGTTTAGCGGCGGGCGCCGCGCACGCCTTCAGCCAGTGCCGAGCACAGGCTCAATACATCACTCACCGCCTGGTCGGCACTTTTAGCCTGGGCGATCTTGTCGACCAGCGCCGAGCCCACCACCACACCATCCGCCAGGCGGGCAATGTTCGCAGCCTGCTCCGGGGTACGAATGCCAAAACCGACGCTGATAGGCAGGTCGGTATGCCGGCGCAGGCGGGCAATGGCTTCGGTCACGTGCTCGGTGGTCGCCGAGCCGGCACCGGTCACACCGGCCACCGACACGTAGTACACAAACCCGGAGCTGCGCTCCAGCACGCGCGGCAGGCGCGCATCGTCGGTGGTCGGGGTGGTCAGGCGGATGAAGTCGATGCCTGCAGCCTGCGCCGGGCTGGCCAGTTCGGCGTCATGCTCTGGCGGCAGGTCGACGATGATCAGGCCATCGACACCTGCTTCCTTGGCTTCAGCCACGAACGCGTCCACGCCAAAGCGGTGGATCGGGTTGTAGTAGCCCATCAGCACGATTGGCGTAGTGTGGTTATCCACACGGAATTCGCGAACCATCTGCAGGGTCTTGGCCAAGGTCTGGCCAGCTTCCAGGGCGCGCAGGGTGGCCAACTGAATGGCCACGCCATCGGCCATCGGGTCGGTGAACGGCATGCCCAGTTCGATCACGTCGGCACCGGCTGCCGGCAGCCCCTTGAGGATCTGCAGCGAGGCGTCGTAGCCCGGGTCGCCTGCGGTGACGAAGGTGACCAGTGCCGAACGGCCTTCGGCCTTCAGTTCGGCGAAGCGTTGTTCAAGACGGCTCATGCCTGTTTCTCCTGGGCGGCCATGTGGTTCATGACGGTTTGCATGTCTTTGTCGCCGCGGCCCGACAGGCACACGACCATCAGGTGGTCCTTGGGCAGCTTCGGTGCGCGCTTGATCGCTTCGGCCAGGGCGTGGGAGCTTTCCAGCGCCGGGATGATGCCTTCCAGACGGCAGCTGGCGTGGAACGCATCCAGCGCTTCGTCATCGGTAATGCTGACGTACTCGACGCGCTTCACTTCGTGCAGGTAGGCGTGCTCCGGGCCGATGCCCGGGTAGTCCAGGCCTGCGGAAATCGAGTGGGCGTCGGTGATCTGGCCGTCTGCATCTTGCAGCAGGTAGGTGCGGTTGCCGTGCAGTACGCCCGGTACCCCGCCGTTCAGGCTGGCAGCGTGCTTGTCGGTGTGCACGCCGTGGCCACCGGCTTCGACGCCGATGATCTGTACGCTTGGCTCTTCGAGAAACTCATGGAACAGGCCCATGGCGTTGGAACCACCACCGACGCAGGCAACCAGGCTGTCTGGCAGGCGGCCTTCCTTCTCTTGCAGCTGAGCGCGGGTTTCCTTGCCGATGATCGACTGGAAGTCGCGGACCATGGCCGGGTACGGGTGTGGGCCAGCGACAGTGCCGATCAGGTAGAAGGTGTCTTCGACGTTGGTGACCCAGTCGCGCAGGGCTTCGTTCATGGCGTCTTTCAGAGTGCCGGTACCGGCGGTAACCGGGACGATTTCGGCGCCCAGCAGCTTCATGCGGAACACGTTCGCCTGCTGGCGCTCGATGTCGGTGGCGCCCATGTAGATCACGCACGGCAGGCCGAAGCGGGCAGCGACGGTGGCGGTGGCGACGCCGTGCATGCCGGCGCCGGTTTCGGCGATCAGGCGCTTTTTGCCCATGCGCTTGGCCAGCAGCACCTGGCCGATGCAGTTGTTCACCTTGTGCGCGCCGGTGTGGTTGAGCTCTTCACGCTTGAAGAAGATCTTCGCACCGCCACAGTGCTCGGTCAGGCGCTCGGCGAAGTACAGCGGGTTGGGGCGGCCGATGTAGTCGCGCTGGAAGTAGGCCAGCTCTTCGAGGAACTTTGGGTCTGCCTTGGCCGCTTCGTATTCGCGGGCCAGGTCCAGCACCAGTGGCATCAGGGTTTCGGCCACGTAGCGGCCGCCGAACGAGCCGAACAGGCCATTGGCGTCGGGGCCGGGGCGGTATTGGGACTGGGTCATGGGGCGCTCCAGGGCGTAATGAATGAGTGATGGGCTTTACTCTAACCACGGCAAGCCCGGCTGAAAACCGATAAGATTGCGCAAACTTGTCAGAAAAACTCACAGGTAAAATGGCCCACGATCTCCCTCCCCTGAATGCCCTGCGCGCCTTCGAGGCTACCGCCAGGCTCAACAGCGTTAGCCAGGCGGCTGAAGCGCTGCATGTTACCCATGGCGCTGTCAGCCGGCAGATCAAGGTCCTTGAGGAGCACCTGGGGGTGGCGCTTTTCGTCAAGGACGGGCGTGGCATCAAACTCACAGATGCCGGTGTGCGTCTGCGCGATGCCAGCGGTGAGGCCTTCGACCGGTTGCGCAGCGTGTGTACAGAACTCAGCCGCGATGTCAGCGAGGCGCCGTTTGTGCTGGGCTGCTCGGGGAGCCTGCTAGCGCGTTGGTTTATCCCCAGGCTTGGTCGCCTGAAGGCGGATTTGCCTGAGTTGCGCCTGCACTTGTCCGCAGGTGAAGGTGACCTCGACCCCCGTCGTCCAGGGCTCGATGCATTGCTGGTATACGCTGAACCCCCATGGCCGGCGGACATGCAGGTGCATGTGCTGGCTGAGGAGCGTATCGGGCCGGTGCTTAGCCCGCATTTTGCCGGCTTCGATCGCTTGCGAGATGCGCCCGCCAAAGCCCTGCTGGAGGAGGCCCTGTTGCATACCACCTCGCGGCCACAAGCATGGCCGACATGGGCTGGGCAACAGGGATTGGACCCGGCCGGGTTGCAGTACGGCCAGGCGTTCGAGCATTTGTACTATTTGCTGGAGGCTGCGGTTGCAGGCCTTGGTGTGGCCATCGCGCCACAGCCGCTGGTGGCAGATGACTTGAGGGCCGGGCGCCTCAGCGCGCCGTGGGGCTTTTCACCTACCCGGGCAGCGCTGGCCTTGTGGGTGCCGCGGCGCGCCGCAGATGGGCGCGCCGAGCAGTTGGCGCAGTGGCTGCGCCGCGAATTGGAACGCCAGGCGGGTTAGTTGCGACGAGTCAGCAGATAGGCCGCCAGCAGGCCGAGGGCGCCAAGCGCCACGCCCGCTGTCGTAACCGGGTGCTCCTGTGCGTAATCACGGGTAGCAATACCGGTCTGGCGGGTGCGGGTCTTCACTTCCTCATAAGCATCGCTGAGCAGGCTGCGCGAGTGTTTCAGCGCGCTTTCGGCGTTGCTGCGGATTGCCTTCACCGACTTCTGGGACTCTTCCGAGGCGTCATGCTTGAGGTTTTCCAGGCTTTTCAGAAGGCTTTCGATCTCCGCTTCCATGCTTTCCAGGGATGTTTTACGCAGCGAGTTGCGGTGCATGTTGACTCTCCTTTGCAGTATGGGCTGTAAGGTTGCGACCCTTGGCCCGCGCGAAAGTGCGATCGAACTTTCACCTTGGCGGACGGCTCGCAGGTAAACCAGGCCTACCCTGCTAGGCTGAATTTCACCGTTATCCAAGGAGCGTGAACATGACTGACCATCACACCTACAAGAAGATCGAACTGGTGGGATCCTCGCCAACCAGCATCGAAGACGCGATCAACAATGCCTTGGCAGAAGCCGGCAAGAGCATCAAGCACCTGGAATGGTTTGAAGTGGTCGATACCCGTGGGCATATTGAAGGCAACAAGGCCGCGCATTTTCAGGTCACGCTGAAGGTGGGCTTTCGTATCGCCAATAGCTGAAACACTGCCGGGCTGGATGATCCCGGCCTAATGGGGTATTCAGGAGAGGGGCGCCTTGGCGGGCGCCCTTTCTGATTTCATCTGCACAAGGAAAGCGATCGATGAAAAAACTGATTCTGGCGCTGGGCCTGATGACACTGGCCGGTGGTGCGCTGGCGGCGGGCAAGCCGTGCGAAGAGCTGAAGGCAGAAATTGCCGCCAAGCTGGATGCCAAAGGGGTTACTGGCTACAAGCTGGAGGTCGTCAACAAGGGCGAGCCGGCCGGCAAGGTGATTGGTAGCTGCGAGGCGGGTACCAAAGAGATTGTGTACCGCCGCGGTTGATGCGTTTGCTTTTTCGCGGGCTCGCCCGCCCCCACAGGTAATACACAGGGTCAGGCACCCGTGCAGTCCTGTGGGAGCGGGCGAGCCCGCGAAAAAGGTCAGGCGGTCTTGAGGGCCTGCGCCAACAGCTCATAGGACCGGATCCGGTCCGCATGCTCATACAGGTCACAGGTAAAGATCAGCTCGTCCGCCCCGGTCTGCTCCAGCAGCACCTCCACCTTGGCCTTTACCTTCTGCGGGCTGCCGATCATCGCCAGGCCGAGGAAACTGCCTACCGTATCCCGCTCATGGGGCAACCACAGCCCATCCATGCTTTCTACCGGCGGCTTCTGCATCAGGCTCTGGCCGCGAATCAGCGCCAGGATGCGCTGGTACACCGAGGTTGCCAGGTATTCGGCCTTTTCGTCGGTTTCTGCCACCACCATGGGGATGCCCAGCATCACATACGGCTTGTCCAGCGTGGTCGAGGGCTTGAAATGATTGCGGTAAACGCGGATTGCCTCGTGCATGAAGCGCGGCGCAAAGTGTGAGGCAAAGGCATAGGGCATGCCGCGCATGCCCGCCAGCTGGGCGCTGAACAGGCTGGAACCGAGCAGCCACATCGGCACGTCAGTGTCGTGCCCCGGCACGGCGATCACTTTTTGATCATCGGTACGCGGGCCGAGGTAGCGCGACAGTTCCTCGACATCGTCCGGGAAGTCGTCCGGGCCGCCGGCACGGTCACGGCGCAGGGCGTAGGCGGTCATCTGGTCCGAGCCCGGCGCACGGCCCAGGCCCAGGTCGATACGCCCCGGGTAGAGGCTGGCCAGGGTGCCGAACTGCTCGGCGATCACCAGCGGCGCGTGGTTGGGCAGCATCACCCCGCCAGAGCCTACGCGAATGGTCGAGGTGCCACCGGCCAGGTAGCCGATCAGCACCGACGTCGCCGAACTGGCGATGCCGTCCATGTTGTGGTGCTCCGCCACCCAGAAGCGGTTGTAGCCAAAACGCTCGACGTGTTGCGCCAGGTCCAGCGAGTTGCGCAGCGATTGCGCCGGGCCTGCATCGGCGCGCACGGGCACCAGGTCGAGGGTGGATATTTTCAGGTCACGCAGCTGCGTCATGGGAGCCTCCGCAAAGGTGGTTGGCCAGAGGCCTTTGTAACTCTGTATGGGCATATTCGGGGGATTCAATGTTTGCTGTGCGATTGGTCTGAACTTGCCGTAAGTGGCGGGCCTCTGAATCCATAACCACGTAACCGAATGACCAGGAGGCAGTATGAAAAAGACAGCATCGGCGATCTGGCAAGGTGGCTTGAAGGATGGCAAGGGCCTGCTTTCTACCGAAAGCGGCGCGCTCAAGCAGAACCCGTATGGCTTCAACACCCGTTTCGAGGGCACGCCTGGAACCAACCCGGAGGAGCTGATTGGCGCCGCGCATGCCGGCTGTTTCTCGATGGCGTTGTCGATGATGCTCGGTGAAGCAGGGCTGACTGCGGACCGGATCGACACCGCTGCCGAGGTGACGCTCGACAAGCTGCCGGATGGTTTTGCCATTACGGCCGTGCATCTTGTGCTCCGGGCCAAGGTACCGGGCGCGAGCGAGGCGCAGTTCCTGGAGATTGCCAACAAGGCCAAGGAAGGGTGCCCGGTGTCCAAGGTGCTGAACGCAAAAATCAGCCTGGATGCAGCGCTGGTGGGCTGAAGCGGCGCAACGGAGGCGGTTTGCTGTAGTCTAAACAGCGTCGGCAGCACGCTGCCTTTTCAGGAGCCGTTCCATGATTCGCGTAGCAATCGCCGTGTTGGCTTCCCTGGTCGCCACATCCACGTTGGCGGCGGTCAAGCCGTGCGAGGAACTGAAAGCCGAGATCGAGGCCAAGATCCAGGCTCAGGGTGTGCCGTCCTACACCCTGGAGATCGTGCCCAACAGTGAGGTCAAGGACCAGAATATGGTCGTCGGCACTTGCGATGGCGGGACGAAGAAGATCATTTACCAGAAGAATGATCGGTAGATTCGGGGCCGCTTTGCGGCCCATCGCAGCACAAGGCTGCTCCTACAAACGTACGCGATCCCTGTAGGAGCAGCCTTGTGCTGCGAATGGGCTGCAAAGCAGCCCCAGCTCACGGAATGCAGAACACGTTACTAGGCTCGTTCACCAGCACCTTGCGGCTGGCGTCGTACAGCAGCACCTGCGGCTCCATCACCGGCGCGCGCGCTTCCAGGCGATAACGCTCGCCGGCCTTGAAGTCGTCAAAGCGCACGGTCAGGTAGCAGGTTCGGTCCCTGGGTTCGGACATGATGCCGCCCGAGTAGATTTCATAATCGAAGCGCACCACCAGTTCGTGCTTGCCGGGCGTTACCTGAAAGTAACGGCCGTCCTCCAGGCGCTTGCCATCGAGGCGGTCGGCCATGATCACGCGGCCGGGGGTCATGGTGTACAGATCAACCCAGGCCTGCTTGGGGTCGACGGGGGGCAAGGGGCTGGCGCAAGCCCCCAGTGCACTGAGGGCGATCAGCATCATGGGCTGGCGCATGGCAAAACTCCCACTCGCGATTTACAAGTAACAAGCATAGCGCCGTTTGTGCGCTTCAGGTGCGTTGGCAGCCTGCAGGCAAGCCTTGGCCGACCATTTTCTGCTGGTCGTCGTAGAGCTTGATCCAGGGGCGGAAGCCGATACTGCCAGCGTGCAGCTGATAGCGCTGCCCGGCGGCAAAGTCCTTGAAGCTCAGTTTGACCTGGCAGTCGCGCCACAAGGGCTCGTCGACCGGGCCGATATTGCTGGGTGTGACCGGGAACTGGTAGCGCACGGTCAGCTCGTGGCTGCCGGGCTGTACTTCGAAATAGCGGCTGTCGGCCCAGTCACGTTCATCGACCTGCACGGCGTCCAGCGAGGTGTTGTCGTAGGGGGTAAGGTCGATCCAGGCCTGATTCGGGTCCGGGGCTGGCAACGTGGAACAGGCGGATATCAGCAACAGTGAACCGGCGACCAACAATGCACGCATGGCGAAACTCCCCCTTGGCGAGATAGTCTTGGAGCGAATTTGGCCTTGAGCGAGTCATACAGCCCGGATGCTTCGACTTTTTTTTATGCAGCGCTCAGGCCCTGGGGCACTCGACCGCGTTTTCACCCGTTTGGTTCCCCTGCTGGGGGCGCTCCTGCTGAACGGTTGCAGCAGCGTGGCCTACTATGGGCAGCTGGCCGAGGGCCAATTGCAGCTGCTGCGTGCGCGACAGCCAGTCGCGCAGGTGCTTGCCGACCCCACCACGTCACCGCAGTTACGCTCGCGCCTGGCGCACGCTGAACAGGCGCGGGTGTTCGCCAGCCAGCAGTTGAAACTGCCGGATAACCGCAGCTACCGGGTTTATGCCGACATTGGCCGGCCTTATGTGGTGTGGAATGTGTTTGCCACGCCCGAACTGTCGTTGCAGCCGGTGACGCACTGTTTCCCGATTGCGGGGTGCGTGGCCTATCGCGGCTACTACCAGCAAGGTGCGGCACGCGGGGCGGCGGCATTGATGCGCCAGGACGGCCTGGATGTGTATCTGGGGGGCGTGGAGGCGTATTCGACCCTTGGCTGGTTCGACGACCCGATCCTGTCGTCAATGGTCGGTTGGGGCGACGAGCGCCTGGCCACGCTCATCTTCCATGAACTGGCTCACCAGCGCTTCTATGTGCAGGACGATACCGAGTTCAACGAATCGTTTGCCTCCTTTGTCGAGCAGGAAGGCACCCGGCAATGGCGTGCAGCGCGTGGGCTTGCCGCTGTTGGCGAGGAGCAGGGGCAGCAGCGTGACCAGTTCATCAGGCTGGTGCTGGCCAGCCGTGAGCGGTTGCAGGCGATTTATGGCGGGCCGCTGGACGATGCGCACAAGCGGCTGGCCAAGCAGGCCGAGTTTGAGCGTTTGAGGCGTGAGTACCGGCAGGTGCGTGATGGCCAGTGGGGCGGTGACAAGCGTTATGACGCCTGGATGTATGGGCCGATGAGTAATGCCAAGTTGTTGCCGTTCGGGCTGTATGACCAGTGGGTGCCGGCGTTTGCGGCGGTGTTTCGTGAGGTGGGTGGGGATTGGCTTCGGTTTTATCAGCGGGTCGAGCAGCTGGGGCGGTTGCCGATTGAAGAAAGGAAAGCGGCGCTGCAGCGTCTGGTGGTTAGCCTGTGACATCTTGGGGCCGCTGCGCGACCCATCGTCGGCAAGCCAACTCCCACAGGGACCGCGCAAGGTTTGAATTTGATGCAGGACCTGTAGGCGCTGGCTTGCCGGCGATGGGCTGCAAAGCAGCCCCTAGGGCACTCAAGCCTTGATGAATGCCTGATGCATCTCGGCCAAGGTCGCAAAGTGGTAGGCCGGCTCTTCTGCCATCAGTTCTTCCTGGCTACCAAACCCATACCCCACCGCCACTGCCTGCAAGCCATTGCTGCGCGCGCCGATCAGGTCATGCTTGCGGTCCCCGATCATCAGGGTTTGCGCCGGGTCCAGCCCTTCTTCATCCAGCAGATGGCGAATCAGCTCGACCTTGTTGGTGCGGGTGCCGTCCAGTTCGCTGCCGTAGATCACCTTGAAGTGTTGGTCGAAGGCGAAGTGCCGGGCGATTTCGCGGGCGAATTCCCACGGTTTGGAAGTGGCGATGTACAGCGTGCGGCCCTGCCCGTTCAGGGCTTCGAGCAACTCCGGCACGCCCTGGAACACCAGGTTTTCGTACAGGCCGGTGACGCGGAAACGCTCCCGGTAGAAGTTCACCGCCTCCCAGGCCTTGGCTTCGTCGAAGCTGTAGAACTGCATGAAGGCCTGTAGCAAAGGCGGGCCGATGAAATGTTCGAGGCGGGCCAGATCCGGCTCGTCGATGCCCAGTTTGGCCAAGGCATACTGGATCGAGCGGGTGATGCCCAGGCGGGGGTCGGTCAGGGTGCCGTCGAGGTCGAAGAGGATGTTTTGCTGTTGCATGTATAAGGTTCCACTTGAGTGCTGCGTTGCCTTCTTCGCGGGCAAGCCCGCGAATGCGGTCATTCCGGTTGGTCGTAGCCTTCGGCCAGGTGCTGGTCCTTGAGCTTTACGTAGTTGCCGGCGCTGTAGGAGAAGAACGCGCGCTCTTTGTCGTTCAGCAGCCTGGCCTGTTTCACCGGGCTGCCCATGTACAGGTAACCACTGACCAGGCGTTTGCCCGGCGGTACCAGGCTGCCGGCACCGATGATCACTTCGTCCTCGACGATGGCGCCATCCATGATGGTGCTGCCCATGCCGACCAGGATGCGGTTGCCCAAGGTGCAGCCATGCAGCATTACCTTGTGGCCGATGGTCACCTCGTCACCGATGATCAGCGGGAAACCGTCCGGGTTGAACGGGCCGGCGTGGGTGATGTGCAGCACACTGGCGTCCTGCACGCTGGTGCGTGCGCCGATGCGGATGCGGTGCATGTCGCCGCGTACCACGGTCATCGGCCAGATCGAGCTGTCTTCACCGATCTCCACGTCGCCCAGCACCACTGCCGAGCGGTCGACGAAGGCACGTAGCCCAACTTTCGGAGTGTGTTGCTGGAAGCTTCGGATGGCCATGATAGCGTCTCTCATCTGTGCCGATAGGCAGGCTGCCTGCTGCGGTCGGCGTCGATTGTAATTAAGATGGGGCAGTGTTTCTTCTGCCAAGGTATCCAAACCGTGACTGCGAACAACCCGCTTCTGCAATCCCACGATCTGCCGCCCTTCTCGCAAATCCGTGCCGAACACGTGTTGCCGGCGATCGAAGCTATCCTGGCCGACAACCGTAAAGCCATTGCCGAGATCCTCGAAAAGCAGGGCAAGGCCCCTACCTGGGCTGGCCTGGTGCTGGCCATGGACGAACTGAACGACCGCCTGGGCGCTGCCTGGAGCCCGGTCAGCCACCTCAATGCGGTGTGCAACAGCGCCGAGCTGCGTGAAGCCTACGAGTCGTGCCTGCCTGCATTGAGCGCCTACTCGACCGAACTGGGTCAGAACCGCGCGCTTTTCGAAGCCTACCAGGCGCTGATCGATAGCCCCGAAGCCGCGGGCTTCGATGTGGCGCAAAAGACTATTCTCGAACACGCCCTGCGTGACTTCCGCCTGTCGGGTATCGACCTGCCGGCGGACAAGCAGCAGCGCTACGCCGAAGTGCAAAGCAAGCTCAGCGAGCTGGGCAGCCGCTTCTCCAACCAGCTGCTCGACGCCACCCAGGCCTGGACCAAGCACGTTACCGACGAAGCCGCACTGGCCGGCCTGACCGATTCGGCCAAGGCGCAGATGGCTGCCGCTGCCCAGGCCAAGGGCCTCGACGGCTGGCTGATCACCCTGGAATTCCCCAGCTACTACGCCGTGATGACCTACGCCAGCGACCGCGCCCTGCGCGAAGAGGTGTACGCCGCCTACTGCACCCGCGCCTCGGACCAGGGCCCGAATGCCGGCCAGTTCGACAACGGCCCGGTCATGCAGGAAATTCTCGACCTGCGCCAGGAACTGGCTGCGTTGCTGGGTTACAAGAACTACGCCGAGCTGAGCCTGGCCACCAAGATGGCCGAGTCCAGCGACCAGGTGTTGAGCTTCCTGCGGGACCTGGCCAAGCGTTCCAAGCCGTTTGCCGCCCGGGACCTGGAGCAGCTGAAGGCCTATGCCGCCGAACAGGGCTGCCCTGAACTGGCCAGCTGGGACGCCGGCTACTTTGGCGAGAAGCTGCGCGAGCAGCGCTACAGCGTGTCGCAGGAAGCCCTGCGCGCCTACTTCCCGATCGACAAGGTGCTGGGCGGTCTGTTCAGCATCGTGCAGCGCCTGTACGGCATCGAAATCGCCGAGCTCAAGGGCTTCGACAGCTGGCACCCGGACGTGCGCCTGTTCGAGATCAAGGAAAACGGCCAGCATGTCGGCCGCTTCTTCTTCGACCTTTACGCCCGCGCCAACAAGCGCGGCGGTGCGTGGATGGACGGCGCCCGCGACCGTCGTCGCACTGCCGGTGGCGAGCTGCAGAGCCCGGTGGCCAACCTGGTGTGCAACTTCACCCCGGCCGCACCCGGCAAGCCTGCATTGCTGACCCACGATGAAGTCACCACCCTGTTCCACGAATTCGGCCACGGCCTGCACCACCTGCTGACCCGCATCGAGCATGCCGGTGTTTCCGGTATCAACGGCGTGGCCTGGGACGCGGTCGAGTTGCCAAGCCAGTTCATGGAAAACTGGTGCTGGGAGCCGGAAGGCCTGGCGCTGATCTCCGGCCACTACGAAACCGGCGCGGCCCTGCCCCAGGACCTGCTGGACAAGATGCTGGCGGCGAAGAACTTCCAGTCGGGCATGATGATGGTGCGCCAGTTGGAGTTCTCGCTGTTCGACTTCGAGCTGCACGCCAGCCATGGCGACGGTCGCAGCGTACTGCAGGTGCTCGAAGGCGTGCGTGACGAGGTGTCGGTCATGCGCCCACCGGCGTACAACCGCTTCCCCAACAGCTTTGCGCACATTTTTGCGGGCGGTTACGCGGCGGGCTACTACAGCTACAAGTGGGCTGAAGTGCTGTCGGCTGACGCGTTCTCGCGCTTCGAGGAAGAAGGTGTGCTGAATGCCGAGACCGGGCGTGCCTTCCGCGAGGCTATCCTGGCCCGTGGCGGTTCGCGCGAGCCGATGGTGCTGTTTGTCGACTTCCGTGGCCGTGAGCCTTCCATCGATGCGCTGCTGCGCCATAGTGGTCTTACCGAAGGCGCTGCGGCGTGAGCGAGGTAGTTGTGAACAAGACCAAGAAACGCTTCATTGCCGGGGCGGTATGCCCCGCGTGCAGCGAGCCCGACAAGCTGATGATGTGGAGCGAAGACGACGTACCGCACCGCGAGTGCGTCGCCTGCGGGTTCACCGACACCCTCAACGAGCAGGGCTTGTCGGTGCCCAAGGAGCTCGGCACCCGGGTCAACCACCTGGCGCCCAAGGCGGCGCCGGCCAAGGTCCAGACGGTGCAGTTCTTCCCTAATCCGAAGCTGAAGAAACCGACAGAGTAAGCACAGGCTGTCGGATCAGAGGCGCTGGTGGATTCATGGTAGCTGCGATACTGTATGTAAATACAGTATAGGGGTTAGCCATGAATCCTCCAGCACCACTAAAGGGCCGTGGCACGGCGCACAATCCGCACAACCGTTTTGCCCCCAACCATTCGGTGGTCGAGGACGACGGCTGGTATCAGGAAGTGCCGCAGACCCAGGGCACCGAAGTGCGCAGCGAGGCGGCGAAGTCGGTCATCTCCCGCAATACCTCGCCCGACCTGCCCTTCGACCGCTCCATCAACCCCTATCGTGGCTGCGAGCATGGCTGCATCTACTGCTATGCCCGCCCTTCCCATGCCTATTGGGACCTCTCCCCCGGCCTGGATTTTGAAACCAAGCTGATCGCCAAGACCAATGCCGCCGAAGTGCTTGCGCAACAGCTGAGCAAGCCGGGTTACGTGTGCGCGCCGATCAACCTGGGCTCCAATACCGACCCGTACCAGCCGATCGAGCGGGAGCAGTTGCTGACCCGGCGGCTGCTGGAAGTGTTGCTGCGTTTTCGTCACCCGGTGACCATCGTGACCAAAGGTTCGCTGGTGTTGCGCGACCTCGAACTGCTGGCCGAAATGGCCCGGCAACGCCTGGCGCGGGTAATGATCAGCCTGACCACGCTGGACGACGACCTCAAGCGGGTTCTGGAACCGCGGGCGGCGTCACCCAGTGCCCGGTTGAGGGCCATCCGCGTGTTGCGCGAGGCGGGTGTGCCGGTGGGTGTGTTGTGTTCGCCGATGATTCCGATGATCAACGACAGTGAGCTGGAGCGTTTGCTGGAGGCTGCCAGGGAAGCGGGCGCACAGAGCGCGGCCTACATGATGCTGCGCCTGCCACTGGAGGTGGCGCCGCTGTTCGAGCAGTGGCTGCAGGACCATTACCCGCAACGGGCGGCCCATGTGTTGAGCCTGATCCGCCAGAGCCGGGGCGGCGAGCTGTATGACAGCCGGTTTGGTGCGCGCATGCGCGGTGAAGGGGTATTTGCCGAGCTGTTGGCACAACGGTTTGCCAAAGCCATGAAGCGGCTGGATTTTGAAGGGCGGGAGGCGCAGACGCTGGACTGCTCTGCCTTCTGCCCGCCCAATGGGCAGATGGCCTTGTTTTGATTTTGAAAAGATCACGGTTTTTGTGGGAGCGGGCGTGCCCGCGAACACCGGCGCAGCCGGTGCCATATACCGAGTTGCCCTTTTCGCGGGCACGCCCGCTCCCACAGGCAGCTTGCAGGTCTCAGGTCCCCAAATGGGGCCCATTGCCAGCCCTCAATACAACTAATCCGAGTTAATAATTGCGCTAATACATATTGGCAGTTGATGTTTTTTTGCTATTATCCAGAACCCGCCTTTTATATCTGGAACGCCCGTTCTAGAGCCTTCGAATTAAGTTTCAGTTAAGTTTTCCCCGCTAGCGTAGGAAATCAGTCCACACCGACTGTGATCTATGGCCCGTGCGTGTCATCTAAAACCCTGCATAGCCAGAATCTTTCACCGGTAAAATGGATTTACCAACACACCGTCAAGAGGATGAATCATGCCCGTCAAGGACCCATCCAAGGTCGTTCCGGAGGTACCCGCTGAGGGCGCCGATGCCGCCCTGAAGCACATCGTCGACGGCTTCCTGCGCTTTCACCATGACGTCTTCCCCGAACAGCAAGAGCTGTTCAAGAAGCTCGCCACTGCGCAAACGCCGCGTGCCATGTTCATCACCTGCGCCGACTCGCGCATCGTCCCCGAGCTGATCACCCAGAGCTCGCCTGGCGACCTGTTCGTAACCCGTAACGTGGGTAACGTGGTACCGCCCTACGGTCAGATGAACGGCGGCGTTTCCAGCGCCATCGAATACGCCGTGCTTGCGCTGAAAGTGCACCACATCATCGTCTGTGGGCATTCCGACTGTGGCGCCATGCGTGCAGTACTCAACCCGCAATCGCTGACCAAGATGCCGACTGTTTCCGCCTGGCTGCGCCATGCCGAAGTGGCGCGTACCGTGGTCGAGAACAACTGCTCGTGCGGTACCGAACACGAAACCATGCAGGTGCTGACCAAGGAAAACGTGATCGCCCAGTTGCATCACCTGCGCACCCACCCTTCGGTTGCCTCGCGCCTTGCAGCCGGTGAGCTGTTCATTCATGGCTGGGTTTACGACATCGAAACCAGCAAGATCGAAGCTTATGACGCCATCAGCGACAGCTTCCTGCCCCTGGCTGCTGGCGAGCCGGTCCCCTGCGCTACTCCGAGAGGCCGCTACTAAGCGACCCATCCACCGCTAGAACCTTGATAGCCGGCTGCACCCTATGGGGTGTGGCGCGGCCTTCGGCTGCCTTGAATTCCCTGACTGCCTTGCCGGCAAGCCCGCTGGCGGCCCGCGCTTGCGCGCTCGTCAGGGGCAAACGTGCCCACGGCCAGAGGAATGGCCGTGCGACAGAGAAAGGAGAAACACGGTGAACATTACACAGTTGAAAGCGGCCCTGCCGCGTGAGTTGCTGGCGTCGGTGGTGGTCTTTCTGGTGGCCCTGCCGTTGTGCATGGGTATCGCGATTGCCTCGGGCATGCCGCCGGCCAAGGGCCTGATTACCGGCATTATCGGCGGCATTGTGGTGGGTTTCCTCGCCGGTTCGCCGTTGCAGGTCAGCGGCCCAGCCGCTGGCCTGGCGGTACTGGTGTTCGAGCTGGTGCGCCAGCATGGCATGGCCATGCTTGGGCCGATCCTGTTGCTGGCCGGGCTGCTGCAGTTGCTGGCCGGGCGCCTGCGCCTGGGTTGCTGGTTTCGTGTCACTGCGCCAGCGGTGGTGTACGGCATGTTGGCGGGGATTGGCGTGCTGATCGTGTTGTCGCAGGTGCATGTGATGTTCGACACGGCGCCGCAGCCTTCCGGGTTGCAGAACCTGCTGGAATTCCCGTCCACCGTTGCCGCAGCCCTGCCACAGGAAAACGCAGGCTCCGGCTGGATGGCCGGTGCGCTGGGCCTGGGCACCATCGCCATCATGTGGGGCTGGGAACGCCTGCGGCCTCAGCGGCTGCGCTTCGTCCCTGGCGCCCTGCTGGGTGTTGCCGCCATGACTGCCATCAGTATGTGGCTGGCCTTGCCGGTAAACCGCGTGCAGGTGCCGGCAGACCTGTCCGAGGCCATCGACTGGCTCCGCCCGGCTGACCTGATGCAACTGGCCGACCCTACCCTGCTGGTCGCCGCCTTTGCCCTGGCCTTCATCGCCAGCGCCGAAACCTTGCTCTCGGCCGCGGCGGTAGACCGCATGCACAGCGGCCAGCGTTCGGACTTTGACCGTGAACTGTCGGCCCAAGGTATCGGCAACATGCTCTGTGGCGTGCTGGGCGCGCTGCCGATGACGGGTGTGATTGTGCGCAGCTCGGCCAATGTGCAGGCGGGGGCGCAGACGCGGGCATCGGCAATCTTCCACGGCTTGTGGCTGTTGGCCTTCGTGGTGGTGTTGAGCAGCGTGCTGCAGCAGATTCCGGTGGCGAGCCTGGCGGGTGTGCTGGTGTTTACCGGGGTCAAGCTGGTCGACTTCAAGGCATTTCGTGGCCTGGGCCGTTATGGTCGCATGCCGATGTTCACCTATGCGGCGACGGCGCTGGCCATCATCTTCACCGACCTGCTGACCGGTGTGCTGCTGGGCTTTGCCCTGACCCTGCTGAAGCTGGCGTTCAAGGCAGCGCGGCTGAAGATCAACCTGGTGAGCCTCGCCAAGGATGGTCACATGGAACTGCGCCTCAGTGGCGCGGCCACGTTCCTGAAGGTGCCGGCGCTGACCCAGGTGCTGGATACCGTACCCGCGGGCACCACGTTGCATGTGCCGTTGGGCAACCTGAGCTACATCGACCACTCGTGCCTTGAGCTGCTGGAGGACTGGAACCGCAGTAATGCGGCCAATGGGTCGCGGTTGTTGATCGAACAGCGGCGCCTGAAGCGGCGGATCGAGGGGCGGTTGCGGACTACGGCGGGGGTTGGGGCCTGAAAACTTCTATCGCCTGAACTGGCCTCTTCGCGGGTGAACCCGCTCCCACAGGGACCGCACAGACACTCAATGCTGTGCAGTACCTGTGGGAGCGGGGGAGCCCGCGAAGAGGCCGGTACAGGAATATCAGGCTGGCTGACCCAGCTCCACACCCAGCTGTCGCGACAGGCAAGGCCAGCGCTTCCACGCCTCGCCGGTTGCCGGGCTGCTCAGCTTTTCGCGGTAAGCCTCCACCGATTCCACCGCAAAGCTTTCGTCATTGAGCATTTCCTCAACCGAGTGGTGCACCACTTCATCTAGCTGGTTGGCAAAGCTCTCGCCAATCAGCTGGTGGGCAATCAGGTTGGCGACCGTGGTGTCGACCGGGATCAGCGGCTGCTGGAAGTGGCGGATGTACAGGTCATTCACCTCTTCCACCAGGCGGTGCGCCAGGTAGGCCTCATCCAGTAGGCAGTCCAGGCCTACATGCCCTTGCATCACGCTGGGCGGCTGCAGGAAGTAGGCCTCGGCAATTTTCAGTACAGGTTTGATCTGCGATTCGATCCCGGCTTCGCGGGCGACCGCGTGGGCGGCCTCCAGCAGTTCCGGAACCTGATCGATGTAGGCGCTGACGAAGCGCGCCAAAGTACCCTGGGCGTCCTGCTCAGGCAGTTGGATCGAGGGGTGCAGATGGGGCAGTTGCAGCTCGAGACGCTGTTTCAATTGGCCGGTCTGGCCTTCATGTTGATGGGCTTGGCTTACCTGCTCGCGTACAGCAGCGATGTTCATGACAACTCCAGGGACATTACGTTTCAAACGGAAGACACTAAATTAGCTCGGTATACAGAATACCTAAGACGCATTTGTTATAAGCGGCGCAAACGTGTGCGCTATCAGGTATATGGGAGTGCCATTATTGCGCCACACCCTATCAAGCGCGCGGTTTTCAGACCATTCAGTCATTTCGTGAAGTTCATTTCACAGGCTTCATTGCGTGCCATTGGTCGCTGTCTATACTCCCGTTGAACGTGATTCGTTGATGAGGCCCGACTGCTTTTGCAGGGGCTCGGTCGTCGAAGCCAGGCAGTCTTGACCGCCGTTCCCTCTTGCCGCAGGCCACGCCTCCGGGACAACAAGAATTAGAAGGGGAACCCGCAATGATGCGACATCCACATGTCTGGATGGGCCTCCTGTTGTGGTCGGTTTTTGGTCAGGCCAACGCCGCCTGGACCGTGAACATGCACCCGGGGGCGACGGAGGTTTCCAACGCCGTCTTCGACCTGCATATGACCATCTTCTGGATCTGCGTGATCATCGGCGTAGTTGTATTCGGCGCGATGTTCTGGTCCATGGTCGTCCACCGCCGCTCCACTGGCCAGCAGGCCGCGCATTTCCACGAGCATACCTGGGTGGAAATCATGTGGACCGTAGTGCCCTTCCTGATTCTGGTGGTGATGGCCATCCCGGCCACCAAGACCCTGATCGACATCTACGACGCCAGCGAGTCGGACATCGACATCCAGGTCACCGGCTACCAGTGGAAGTGGCACTACAAATACCTGGGCCAGGATGTGGAGTTCTTCAGCAACCTGGCCACCCCCACCGATCAGATTCACAACAAGGCCCCCAAGGACGAGCATTACCTGCTCGAAGTCGACCAGCCGCTGGTGCTGCCGGTGGGCGCCAAGGTGCGCTTCCTGGTGACTGCTGCCGACGTCATCCACTCCTGGTGGGTGCCGGCCTTCGCGGTCAAGCGCGACGCCATCCCCGGCTTTGTCAACGAAGCCTGGACCCGTATCGAAAAGCCCGGCATCTACCGCGGCCAATGCACCGAGCTGTGCGGCAAGGACCACGGCTTCATGCCGGTAGTGGTGGAGGTCAAGACCAAGGCCGACTACGACACCTGGCTGGGCGAGCGCAAGGCTGAAGCCGCCAAGCTCAAGGAACTGACCAGCAAGGAGTGGACCCTGGAAGAGCTGGTGGAACGTGGCGACAAGGTCTACCACACCACCTGCGTGGCCTGTCACCAGGCCGAAGGCCAGGGCCTGCCGCCGATGTTCCCGGCGCTCAAGGGCTCGAAGATCGCCACCGGGCCGAAGGAAGGCCACCTGAGCATTGTCTTCCACGGCAAGCCCGGTACCGCCATGGCGGCGTTCGGCAAGCAGCTCTCGGAAGTCGACATTGCCGCCGTTGTCACCTACGAACGCAACGCCTGGGGCAACAACAAGGGCGACATGGTCACGCCGAAGGACGTGCTGGCGCTGAAGCAGGCAGAAGCCAAGTGAAACGGGTTACTCGCGGCAATCAATGGGTTGCAGGAGACAGGACATGAGCACAGTGATCGACGACCACGCCCACGGCCATGAGCACGCCCACGGCCCGGCCAAGGGCTTGATGCGCTGGGTACTGACCACCAACCATAAAGACATCGGCACGATGTACCTGTGGTTCAGCTTCATCATGTTCCTGCTTGGCGGCTCGTTCGCCATGGTGATCCGCGCCGAGCTGTTCCAGCCTGGCCTGCAGATCGTGGAGCCAGCCTTCTTCAACCAGATGACCACCATGCACGGCCTGATCATGGTGTTTGGCGCGGTGATGCCGGCCTTCGTCGGCCTGGCCAACTGGATGATCCCGTTGATGATCGGCGCGCCTGACATGGCCCTGCCGCGCATGAACAACTTCAGCTTCTGGCTGCTGCCGGCAGCCTTCCTGCTGTTGGTCTCGACCCTGTTCAGCCCGGGTGGCGGGCCGAACTTCGGCTGGACCTTCTACGCCCCGCTGTCCACCACCTACGCCCCCGCCAGCGTCACCTTCTTCATCTTCGCCATCCACCTGATGGGTATCAGCTCGATCATGGGCGCGATCAACGTGATTGCCACCATCCTCAACCTGCGTGCGCCTGGCATGACCCTGATGAAGATGCCGCTGTTTGTCTGGACCTGGCTGATCACGGCATTTCTGCTGATTGCGGTGATGCCGGTGCTGGCCGGTGTGGTGACCATGATGCTGATGGACATTCACTTCGGCACCAGTTTCTTCAGCGCGGCCGGGGGCGGTGACCCGGTGCTGTTCCAGCACGTGTTCTGGTTCTTCGGCCACCCCGAGGTGTACATCATGATCCTGCCGGCCTTTGGTGCGGTCAGCTCGATCATTCCGGCGTTCTCGCGCAAGCCGCTGTTCGGCTACACCTCGATGGTGTACGCCACCGGCGCAATTGCCTTCCTGTCGTTCATCGTCTGGGCCCACCACATGTTCGTGGTCGGCATCCCGGTAGTCGGTGAGCTGTTCTTCATGTACGCCACCATGCTGATTGCCGTGCCCACCGGCGTGAAGGTGTTCAATTGGGTCAGCACCATGTGGGAAGGCTCGCTCACCTTCGAAACGCCGATGTTGTTCGCCATCGCCTTCGTCATCCTGTTTACCATCGGCGGCTTCTCCGGGCTGATGCTGGCCATCGCCCCGGCGGACTTCCAGTACCACGACACCTACTTCGTGGTGGCGCACTTCCACTACGTGCTGGTGCCCGGGGCAATCTTCGGCATCTTCGCCTCGGCGTACTACTGGCTGCCGAAATGGACCGGCCACATGTACGACGAAACCCTTGGCAAGCTGCATTTCTGGCTGTCGTTCATCGGCATGAACATGGCCTTCTTCCCCATGCACTTCGTAGGGCTGGCCGGCATGCCGCGGCGCATCCCGGACTACAACCTGCAGTTCGCCGACTTCAACATGGTGTCGTCCATCGGCGCGTTCATGTTCGGCGCCACGCAGATCTTCTTCCTGTTCATCGTCATCAAGTGCATCCGCGGCGGGGCGCCGGCACCGGCCAAGCCCTGGGATGGCGCCGAAGGCCTGGAGTGGTCGATCCCCTCACCTGCGCCCTACCACACCTTCCAGACACCCCCGGAAGTGAAATAGGAACCCCGCCATGAACGGCCTGTCGCTGAAACGCCTGGTAACGCGCCTGCTGATGCTGACGGTGGTGATGTTCGCCTTTGGCTTCGCCCTGGTGCCGATCTACGACGTGATGTGCAAGGCCTTCGGCATCAACGGCAAGACCGGCGGGCAATACGAGGGCAGCCAGGTCAGTGACCCGTCGCGTTCGGTGCGGGTGCAGTTCATGTCGACCAATGCCAGCGACATGGTCTGGGACTTCTACTCCACGGCTGACCAACTGGAGGTCAACCCGGGGGCGGTGAACCAGATGATCTTCGTCGCGCACAACCCGACCGACCGACCCATGAGCGCGCAGGCGATACCCAGCATCACCCCGGCCGAGGCCGCGGCGTACTTCCACAAGACCGAGTGCTTCTGCTTTACCCAGCAGGTGCTGCAGCCCGGCGAACGCATCGAGATGCCCGTGCGCTTCATCGTCGACCGCGACCTGCCGGCCAGCGTGAAGCACCTGACACTGGCCTACACCTTGTTCGACATCACCGCTCGCCACCCGCCGGTCGCGCATGTTGCGGCCCAGGACGTCCAGGGCGCCCGTTAAGGGAAGGAGAACAGCAATGGCAAGTCATCAGCACTACTACGTACCGGCGCAGAGCAAGTGGCCGATCATTGCCACCATCGGCATGTTCATCACGGTGTTCGGCCTGGGCACCTGGTTCAACGACATGAAGGCCGGCCACCCGGAATCGCACGGGCCGCTGATCTTCTTCGTGGGTGCGTTGTTTCTGGCCTACATGCTGTTCGGCTGGTTTGGCGCAGTGGTCAAGGAGAGCCGGGCCGGGTTGTACAGCCCGCAACTGGACCGCTCGTTCCGCTGGGGCATGAGCTGGTTCATCTTTTCTGAAGTCATGTTCTTCCTGGCCTTCTTCGGTGCGCTGTTCTACGTGCGCGTCCTGGCAGGGCCGTGGCTGGGTGGCGACGGGGCCAAGGGTGTTGCACACATGCTGTGGCCCACGTTCGAATTCACCTGGCCGCTGCTGCACACGCCCGACCCGAAACTGTTCCCGCCGCCCAAGGAAGTGATCGACCCGTGGCACCTGCCGCTGATCAACACCATCTTGCTGGTCAGTTCCAGTGTGACCATCACCATTGCCCACCACGCCCTGCGCCGTGATCACCGCGGGCCGCTGAAATTTTGGATGGCCCTGACCATCCTGCTGGGGCTCAGCTTCATTGCATTGCAAGCCTTCGAGTATCACGAAGCCTATACCAAGCTGGGGCTGACGTTGGGGTCGGGGATCTATGGCGCGACGTTCTTCATGCTCACCGGGTTCCACGGTGCCCACGTGACCTTGGGCACGATCATCCTGATAGTGATGTTCGTGCGCATCTTGCGCGGGCATTTCAACCCCGAGAAACACTTCGGCTTCGAGGCAGCCAGCTGGTATTGGCACTTCGTCGACGTGGTGTGGGTGGGGTTGTTCATCTTTGTGTATGTGCTGTAGGGCCAATCGCCGGCAAGCCAGCTCCCACAGGGTTACACAGGGCCTGTGGCCTATGCCGATTACTGTGGGAGCTGGCTTGCCGGCGATGAGGCCAGCAAAACGAGTGCAGTTTCAGAAGGGCGCGTGTGAAACCAGCTGACCGCTGAGCAAACCCCAGGCGACCAAGGCAATGGTCAGGGCCGCCAGAGTCACCCGCACGGTCAGAGCCTTCAGCAGACGCGTCGAGTTTTCGTCGTCCTTGACCAGAAACACCAGGCCACTGAACAGGCTGGCAATCGTGGCCAACAGCATCAGGACAATCGCGGCCTTGAGCATGGCGCTACTCCCGGGGGATGCGGTGATGTGGATAAGTATAGCGAGGCGCCCGTGAGGCCGTTTCGCCCAGGCTGGGTACCGACCCTGGTGGTGCTTGCACTGCTGCCGGGGCTGGTTGCGCTCGGCTGCTGGCAACTCGGCCGCGCCGAGGAGAAGCGCGCGCTGTTGGCCACCTATGCCGAGCGGCGCATCGAGGCGCCGATCACCACCGCCCAGCTCGCATCAAGCGACGACAATGCGTTTCGCCGCGTGCACCTGTACGGCCGCTTCGACGCCGAGCACAGCGTATTGCTGGACAACCGCATGCGCGATGGCCAGGCCGGTGTCGAACTCCTGCAACCCTTCCATGACCAGGCCAGTGGCCAGTGGCTACTGATCAACCGCGGCTGGCTGCCATGGCCAGACCGCCGTGTGCCGGTGCATTTCGATACCCCTGCACACGCCTTGGCACTGGACGCTTCGGTGTATGTATCGCCGGGCAGCACGTTCCAGCTGCATCCCGACCCTGAAGGCGGCCAATGGCCGCACCTGCTCACTGCCGTTGATGCCGCGCAGCTATGGCCGGCGCTGGGCCGTGAAGGCTTTGCCCATGAGTTGCGCCTGGAGCCCGGCCCGGCGGCCTATCGCCTGGACTGGCCGGTTGTCGCCATGGGCCCGGAAAAACACCTTGGCTACGCCGTGCAGTGGTTTGCCCTGGCGGGTGCACTGGTTCTGCTTTACCTCTATTTCGGCTGGCACCACAACAAGGAGAAACGCCATGGCCACCGCCACTCCACTGGACGTGCCTGAACGTAGCAAACCCAGAGCCCGCGGGCGTTTGCAGCTTTTGCTGATCCTGCTGGTAGTGCTCGGACCGATGATTTTGGCCACCAGCATGTACAAGCTGAAGTTCTGGGTGCCGGAGGGCCGCAGCTACCACGGCGATATGATCGGCAACGGTGAGAGCCGCACTGATATCGGCGTGTCAGGCGAGGACGAGCGTTGGCAATTGCTGGTCAGCGCCCCCGAAGCCTGTGCCGAGGACTGCCAGCGCCTGGTGTACCTCGCCCGGCAGATCCAGGTGGGCCTGGGCCGCGACGCCAGCCGTGCCAGCCATGCACTGGCCACCGCCCAGCCGCTGAGCGCCGACTACCAGGCGCTGCTGGGCCGCGAGTATCCGCAGCTGCAACGCTACCCGCTGGATGCCCCGCGCTACTTGCAGAAGGTGGGCGAGCCTGGCCCGCAACTGTGGATCGTCGACCCCCACGGCAACCTGGTGCTGCGTTACGACGGCAAGGCCAACGGCAAGCATGTGCTGGATGACCTGCGCCACCTGCTCAAGCTGTCCAACATCGGCTAGGAGCCTGCCATGGCCAGACCTGGATTCCGCATTGCTGTGTTCGCCACCCTGTTGGCACTGCTGGTCGTCCTGCTGGGGGCCTACACCCGCCTGACCCACGCCGGCCTCGGCTGCCCCGACTGGCCGGGTTGCTATGGCTTCATCAGCGTGCCCAAGAGCGAGGCCCAGCTTGCCCATGCCGAGCTGCACTTCCCCGATCACCCGGTGGAAGAGGCCAAGGGCTGGGCGGAAATGGTCCATCGCTATTTCGCCGGTACCTTGGCCATGGTGATTGCCCTGCTCGCCTTCCAGGCGCTGCGTCGGCATGCCCGCGATGGCCAGCCTTACCGCCTGCCGGTGCTGTTGCTGGGTGTGGTGCTGGCCCAGGCGGCTTTCGGCATGTGGACGGTCACCCTGAAGCTGTGGCCGCAGGTGGTCACGGCGCATTTGCTGGGCGGCTTCACCACCCTGAGCTTGCTGTTCCTGTTGTCACTGCGTCTATCCCGGGCCTTTGCGCCCTTGCCGAAACTGCCACTGAGCCTGCGGCGGATCGCTGCGCTGGCGCTGTTGGTGGTGGTCGGCCAGATCGCCCTGGGCGGCTGGGTCAGTGCCAACTATGCAGCGGTCGCCTGCATTGACCTGCCGACCTGTCACGGCCAGTGGTGGCCAGCGGCGGACTTCAGCAATGGCTTCCACCTGACCCAGCACGTCGGCCCCAATTACCTGGGCGGGCAACTGGACAGTGATGCCCGCACGGCCATCCACATCAGCCACCGCCTGGGCGCGCTACTGGTCACCTGCGTGCTGCTGATGCTCAGTTGGAAGCTGTACCGCTGTGGCCTCCCCGGCCTGGCGCGGCTGGTGCTGCTGGCGCTGGCCTTGCAAGTGGGCCTGGGCATCAGCAACGTGGTATTCCACCTGCCGCTGGCGGTAGCGGTTGCGCACAATGCCGGCGGAGCGCTGTTGCTGTTGAGCATGGTGCTGGTGAACTACCGCATTCGAGTGGTCGACAAGGTTCGCGTGGGTGTCGGCCAAGGTTGGCGCCTGCGTCCGGTGGCCGGCGTGGGCATTTCCCATCACATGAGGAACGACTCGTGGCGACGCTTCTGAGCGCACGACGGGCCAGCTGGCGCGATTACCTGGAGCTGACCAAGCCCAAGGTGGTGGTACTGATGCTGATCACTTCGCTGGCCGGCATGTTCCTGGCCACACGGGCGGGGGTCGGCTGGAGCGTGCTGCTGTTCGGCAACCTGGGCATCGGCCTGTGCGCTGGCGCTGCGGCGGTGGTGAACCATGTGGTGGACCGGCGCATCGATGCGCTGATGGCCCGCACCCACAAGCGGCCGCTGGCCCAAGGCCGGGTCGAGCCGCTACCGGCCTTGCTGTTTGCACTGGCGTTGGCGCTGCTTGGCATGGCCCTGCTGCTGGCGTTCACCAACGCCCTCACCGCCTGGCTGACCCTGGCTTCGCTGCTGGGTTATGCGGTGCTCTACACCGGCTTTCTCAAGCGTGCCACGCCACAGAACATCGTCATCGGCGGCCTGGCCGGCGCCGCCCCGCCGTTGCTCGGCTGGGTGGCGGTAAGCGGCCATGTCAGCGCCGAGCCCTTGCTGCTGGTGCTGATCATTTTCGCCTGGACCCCGCCGCACTTCTGGGCGCTGGCCATCCACCGCAAGGAAGAGTACGCCAAGGCCGATATCCCGATGCTGCCGGTGACCCATGGCGAGCGCTACACCAAGCTGCATATTTTGCTGTACACCCTGATTCTGCTGGCGGTGAGCCTGCTGCCCTATGCCATCCACATGAGCGGCCCACTGTACCTGGCTTGTGCCCTGGCCTTGGGGCTGCGCTTCCTGCAATGGGCCTGGGTGTTGTACCGTGGCAGCCGGCCGCACGCGGCGATCGGCACCTTCAAGTACTCTATCGGCTACCTGTTCGCGCTGTTCATCGCGTTGCTCCTCGACCACTACCTGTTGCTGAACCTATGACCCGAACCCAGAAAACCGTCTTCATCCTCGTCGCCCTGGTCGCGTTGATCCTGGGCCTTACCGTCAACAAGGTGCTCAATGGCCGCGACCAGCCCAACCCCGCCGAGCTGATCGACGCCGGCATTATCCTGCTGCCGCAGAGCCGCACCGTGGCTGACGTGACCATGACCAACCAGGACGGGCAGCCGGTACAGCTGGATGACCTGAAAGGCAAATGGTCGCTGTTGTTCTTCGGCTACACCTACTGCCCGGACATCTGCCCGACCACCCTGGCCCAGTTGCGCCAGGTGAAGAGCGAGCTGCCCAAGGAAGCCGTCGACCGGCTGCAGGTGGTGTTGGTGAGTGTGGACCCGAACCGCGATACGCCGAACCAGCTGAAGCAGTACCTGGGCTATTTCGACAAGGACTTTGTCGGGGTGGCGGGGTCGATCGAAGATACCCAGAAGCTGGCCAATGCCTTGAGCATTCCGTTCATTCCGGCGGATACCAGCAAACCGGGGTATACCGTGGATCACAGCGGCAACCTGGCGGTAGTCGGGCCTGATGGGCGTCAGCGCGGGTTCATTCGTGCGCCGTTCAACAACCAGAAGCTGGTGGCGCAGTTGCCCGGGCTTGTGAAGCGGGATTGAGATTTCGGGCCTGCTTTGCAGGCCTTTCGCGGCACAAGGCCGCTCCTACAGGGGTACGCGATCCCCTGTAGGAGCGGCCTTGTGCCGCGAAAGGGCCGCAAAGCGGCCCCAGGGGTTTCAGCTTAAAATGCCGGAACCACAGCGCCTTTGTACTTCTCGATGATGAACTGCTTCACCTCTGGCGAGTGCAGTGCAGCCGCCAGTTTCTTCATGTCTTCCGAATCCTTGTTGTCCGGGCGGGCAACCAGGATGTTCACGTAAGGCGAGTCGCTGCCTTCGATGGCCAGCGCGTCTTTTTCCGGGTTCAGCTTGGCTTCCAGCGCGTAGTTGGTGTTGATCAGGGCAGCATCGACCTGGGTCAGCACGCGCGGGATGGTGGCGGCTTCCAGCTCACGGAACTTCACGTTTTTCGGGTTCTCGGCAACATCCTTCACGGTGGACAGGATGTTCTTGTTGTCCTTGAGCTTGATCACGCCTGCCTTGTCCAGCAGCAGCAGGGCGCGGCCGCCGTTGGTGGCGTCGTTGGGGATGACCACGGTGGCGCCGGAGGACAGCTCGTCCAGCTTCTTGATCTTGGTGGAATACACGCCCAGCGGCTCGATGTGCACGCCGGCCACGCTGACCAGGTTGGTGCCCTTGGCCTTGTTGAACTCATCCAGGTACGGCTGGTGCTGGAAGAAGTTGGCGTCCAGGCGCTTTTCGGCAACCTGTACGTTCGGCTGGATATAGTCGGTGAATTCCTTGACCTTCAGCTCCACGCCTTCTTTGGCCAACTGCGGTTTGACGAAGTTGAGGATTTCGGCGTGCGGCACCGGGGTGGCGGCAAGGGTCAGGGTATCGGCGTGGGCCGAGAAGGCCGCAACAGCGGCAGCGACAGCAAGCAGCTTCTTCATTGATCACTCCTTGTGAGGGCCGCGACGGCCCCCGAACGGGTCGGCCAGGCCGACCCCATTGGGGTTACTTACGGGAAAAATGCACGACCAGTTTGTCGCCCACGCTCTGCAGTACTTGAACCAGTACCAGCAGCAGTACCACGGTCACTACCATCACATCGGTCTGGAACCGCTGGTAACCGAAGCGGATAGCCAGGTCGCCCAGACCACCGGCGCCCACCACACCGGCCATGGCGGTGTACGAAACCAGGGTGATGGCGGTGACGGTAATGGCCGCGAAGATACCCGGACGGGCCTCTGGCAGCAGCGCACTGGTGATGATCTGGCGGGTGGTGGCGCCCATCGACTGGGTAGCCTCGATGATGCCGCGGTCCACTTCACGCAGGGCGGTTTCCACCAGGCGGGCGAAGAACGGCGTGGCACCCACCACCAGTGGCGGGATGGCGCCGGCAACGCCCAGCGAGGTGCCGGTGATCAGTACGGTGAACGGGATCATCACGATCAGCAGGATGATGAACGGCAGCGAGCGCAGGATGTTGACCACCAGCGACAGTAACGCGTACACGCCCTTCTGCTCGAACATCTGCTTTGGCCCGCAGAGGAACAGCAGCACACCCAGTGGCAGGCCCAGCAGCACGGTGAAGAACAGCGAGCCGAACAGCATGATCATGGTGTCGATGGTGGCCAGCCAGATTTCGGCCCAGTCGACGTTGGCAAAGAAATTCAGGGCGTCCATCAACGCAGTACCTCCATATGTACGTCAGCTGCCTTGAAGCGGGCGAAGGCCGCTTCCATGTCACCGCCGATCAGGGCGAGGGTGAGCTGGCCATAGGGGACATCCTTGATGCGGTCGATACGCCCGGCGAGGATGCTGTAGTCCACACCGGTTTCGCGGGCCACGGTGCCCAGCAGCGGCGCGTACGTGGCGTCGCCCTGGAAGGTCAGGCGCACGATGCGGCCAGGTACGTGGGCAAAGTCGTCGCGCTGTTCGCCTTCGTCGACCTGCTCGTCTTCCTGGACAAAGCGCTTGGTGGTGGGGTGCTGCGGGTGCAGGAACACATCGGCCACCGAGCCTTGCTCGACGATCTGGCCGGCGTCCATCACCGCCACACAGTCGCAGACACGGCGGATCACGTCCATTTCATGGGTGATCAGCACAATGGTCAGCTTCAGCTCACGGTTGATTTCGGCCAGCAGTTGCAGGACCGAGGCCGTGGTTTGCGGGTCGAGGGCACTGGTGGCCTCGTCGCACAGCAGGATCTTCGGGTTGGTGGACAGGGCGCGGGCGATGCCGACGCGCTGCTTTTGGCCGCCGGACAACTGCGCCGGGTACTTTTTGGCGTGGTCTTGCAGGCCGACACGGGCCAGTAGCTCGGTGACGCGCTTGTCGATTTCGCTGCGCGACAGCTCGCCGGCCAGGGTCAGTGGCAGGGCCACGTTGTCGGCGACGGTCTTGGAGGCCAGCAGGTTGAAGTGCTGGAAAATCATCCCGACCTGCTGACGGAAGCCGCGGAGCTGGCTGGCGTTGAACGCGGTGACGTCTTCGCCGTCGACGATGATCTTGCCGCCGGAGGGTTCTTCCAGGCGGTTGATCAGGCGCAGCATGGTGCTTTTGCCGGCGCCGGAATGGCCGATCAGGCCGAACACCTGGCCATCTTCGATGGTCAGGCTGGTCGGATTCAGTGCGGGGATTTCCCTACCGGCAACGCGGTAGGTCTTATGTACCTGTTGGAACTCGATCACGTAGCGAACCTTGTGGGGCGCATTGAAATTTGGGTCAGCGGTTAGCTGGGGTCGCGCATTTTAGCCTTTTCCCATAGCTGTTCTTAGCATTTATTTCGTAATGCACCAATCCTTCGGGCATATCGCGACAACCGGTAATCCTGATTGAACGCTCGGCAACGCCCTCCAGTCACTACTTGGACAAGCCCTGAACGGGCAAGCCTTAAGACTGATGAGGAGAGCCGATCATGCCCAGCAAGAAAACGGACGCGCCCAAGCAGAGTGAAGCCGCCGGCACCCAGACCCCTGACCGGGCCAATACCAATGCCAAGCTGCAGAGCCTGGAGGCCGACCGCAGCGATGCGACCGGGCATGCGCTGCGCACTAATCAAGGCGTACGCATCGCTGACAACCAGAACACCTTGAAGGCAGGTGATCGCGGGCCTTCGCTGCTTGAAGACTTCATCATGCGCGAGAAGATCACCCACTTTGACCATGAGCGGATCCCCGAGCGCATCGTGCACGCCCGCGGTACCGGGGCCCACGGGTTCTTCCAGAGCTATGGCAACCACGCGGAGCTGACCAAGGCCGGCTTCTTGCAGGACCCGGAAAAGATCACCCCGGTTTTCGTGCGCTTTTCCACAGTGCAGGGCCCACGCGGTTCTGGCGACACGGTGCGCGATGTGCGGGGCTTTGCCGTCAAGTTTTACACCGACGAAGGCAATTTCGACCTGGTCGGCAACAACATGCCGGTGTTTTTCATCCAGGATGCCATCAAGTTTCCCGATTTTGTCCACGCGGTAAAGCCAGAGCCACACAACGAGATACCTACCGGCGGCTCGGCGCATGACACCTTCTGGGATTTTGTCTCGCTGGTGCCGGAGTCGGCCCACATGGTCATGTGGGCCATGTCTGATCGCGCCATCCCGCGCAGCCTGCGAATGATGGAGGGCTTTGGCGTGCACACCTTCCGCCTGATCAATGCCGAAGGTGTGGCCAGCTTCGTCAAGTTTCACTGGAAGCCGAGCCAGGGCGTGCATTCGCTGCTGTGGGACGAAGCCCAGAAACTGGCGGGCAAGGACACCGACTTCCAGCGCCGTGACCTGTGGGAAGCCATTGAAACCGGCGATTACCCGGAATGGGAACTGGGCGTGCAGATTGTGCCGGAGGCTGACGAACACAAATTCGACTTCGACCTGCTGGACCCGACCAAGATCATTCCCGAAGAACTGGTACCCGTCACCCCGCTGGGCAAGATGGTGCTGAACCGCAACCCGGACAACTTCTTCGCCGAGGTCGAGCAGGTTGCCTTCTGCCCTGGCCATATCGTGCCGGGTATCGACTTCACCAATGACCCCCTCCTGCAGGGCCGGCTGTTCTCCTATACCGACACGCAACTGAGCCGGCTGGGCGGGCCGAACTTCCACCAGATCCCGATCAACCGCCCTGTGGCCCCCAACCACAACAACCAGCGCGACGCTTTGCACCAGCACACCGTGCACAGGGGCCGTGCCTCGTATGAGCCGAACTCCATCGACGGCGGCTGGCCGAAGGAAACGCCACCCGCAGCACAGGATGGCGGCTTCGAGAGCTTCCAGGAGCGCATCGATGCGCACAAGATTCGCCAGCGCAGCGATTCGTTCGGCGACCATTTCTCGCAAGCGCGGTTGTTCTTCCAGAGCATGAGCCCGACAGAGCAACAGCACATCATCAAGGCCTACAGCTTCGAGCTGGGCAAGGTCGAGCGCGAGGCCATTCGTGCCCGTGAGGTGAACGAAATCCTGGCCAACATCGATCTCAAGCTGGCGGCTGCGGTAGCCGCCAACCTGGGGTTGCCGGCGCCCAAGGCGGGCACCGTTCAGGTGAAAGGCAGCAAGCTTGCCGAGTCCCCGGCATTGAGCCAGATGAACCACCCAGGGGTTGTGGGCATCAAGGGGCGCAAGATAGCTGTGCTGCTGGCCGATGGCGTGGATGCCGGCAGTGTCGACCGGTTGGTCAAGGCGCTTGAGGCCCACAGCGCGCGCATCATGCTGCTTGGGCCCACCTCGGCACCGGTCAAGGCTGCCGGCGGCAAGGCACTGCCCGTGGATGCCTCGATGGAGGGCATGCCTTCGATCATGTTCGACGGGGTGCTGGTACCGGCCGGGAAGGCCGCGCTGGATGCGCTGGGGGCGAGTGGCCTGGCCAAGCACTTCCTGCTCGAAGCCTACAAGCACCTGAAGGCGATCGGCTTTGCCAAGGAGGGCAAGGTGCTGGTGGACGCGCTGGGCCTGAAGGAGGACAAGGGGCTGTTGCTGGGCGATGACCAGAAGACGCTGGACGCTTTCGTCAAAGCGGTCGAGGGGCACCGGGTGTGGGAGCGTGAAGCTGCTGCGGAGGCTGTACCAGCCTAAGGAGCTGCTTCGCACCCCATCGCGGCACAAGGCCGCTCCTACCGGAGATTGCATGCCCTGGTAGGAGCGGCCTTGTGTCGCGAAAGGGGCGCGCAGCGCCGCCAGTGTTTTCAGCGCTGATGCGGTACCAGAACCACCTGCGCCGGCAGCGAGCGTTGAATTTCATGCTTCTGCTTGAGCTGGAACCCACTGTCGATCTTGCGCACGCGCTTCTCCAGCAAGGTCTTCAGCCACGGCGCATCGTCGGTGCGCGGCACCTGGAACACCACTTCGCAGTCATAGCTCACCACATCGGCGGCAATGTCATCGAGCTGGCGGCGCAGGGCGCGGCTGTCAGTGGTCTTCAAGGCAACCACCGTGCTTGGCGCAGTCGGGTCGATGATGCGTGCCGTGGGCTTGGCTTCGGCGGCTTTCAAGGCAGCCTCTGCCTTCTCCAGCTCGGCCTTGCGTGCCTGGGACAGGGGATCGCCACCGGTCACTGCCGGGGCTTGCGGCATCAGTGCCCGGGCACGGGCCAGGGCGGTAGCGGCCGCATTCACATCACCCTTTTGCAGGACGATCTGGCTGCGTTGCAGGTAGGCTTCGGCCAACTGACGCTGGTATTGCTCCAGGCGCGCGTCGTCAGGCGACTGCGCTTGCAGGGCTGCCAGCTGGTCTTCGGCGGTGGCCAGCTCGTTGCTGGCGATGTTTTGTTGCAACTGCTGCCAGGCATCGGCTTGGGCAGGTGCGGGGGCCTGTTCGACCGGCGCGCTGGAACAGGCAGCCAGGAGCAGGGAAAACGCGGCAACAAGCAGATAACGGGAGGCGAACGGCTTCATTCCTGCGACTCTCTATTTGCGCAAAAAGCGAGCAAGTCTACACCCAGGTGCGCACGCTCGAAAACAGGTCTTACAGACCCTTTACCCGGCAAAAGGTTGCAAGGCGTGCCTTCACACGCCCTGCTGTTCAGCGTTTTGGCAGGGCCAGGCTCAGCAAGAATAGCACCGCCGCGCAAACCACGATCGACGGGCCGGCGGGGGTATCCTTGAACCACGACATGGCCAGGCCACAGCAGACCGCGGTGACGCCCAGCAGGCTGGCGCCCACGGCCATCTGCTCGGGGGAGCGGGCGTGACGCTGCGCCGCAGCCGCGGGGATGATCAGCAGCGAGGTGATCAGCAGCACACCGACGATCTTCATGGCCACCGCAATCACCACCGCAATCAGCAGCATCAGTGCCAGGCGCAGGCCGGCAACGGGCAGGCCTTCGACCGTGGCCAGTTCTTCGTGCACGGTGACTGCCAGCAGCGGCCGCCACAGCGCGGCAAGCAGCACCAGCACCAGCGCACTGCCGCCGAGGATCCAGGCCAGGTCGGTGGTGCTGATGGCCAGCAGGTCACCGAACAGGTAGGCCATCAGGTCGATGCGCACATCGTGCATGAAGCTCAGTACCACCAGGCCCAGCGACAGCGTGCTGGGGGCGAGAATGCCGAGCAGGGTATCGGAGGCCAGCGGTTGGCGTTGCTGCAAGGTCACCAGCAAAATCGCCAGTAGCAGGCAGCCGATGGTCACTGCCAGTGCCGGGCTGACGTCCAGGGCAAAGCCCATGGCCACACCGAGCAAAGCGGCATGGGACAGGGTGTCGCCAAAATAGGCCATGCGCCGCCATACCACGAAGGAACCCAGCGGGCCGGCAACCAGCGCCAGGGACAAGCCGGCAAGCAAGGCGTAGAGAAGAAAATCAGCCATGCTTGCAGTGCTCTCCGTGAACATGGGTGCCAGGGGCGACCACCGAGCCGTGCAGGTCGTGGCTGTGGTCGTGGTGGTGGTGGTAAATGGCCAGGCTAGGTGCGGTCTGGCCGAACAGTTCGACGAACGCCGGGTCGCCGCTGACTTGCTCGGGGTGGCCCGAGCAGCACACGTGACGGTTCAGGCACACCACCTGGTCGGTGGCGCTCATCACCAGGTGCAGGTCGTGGGACACCATCAGCACGCCGCAGCCATGGCGGTCGCGCAGGCGGGTGATGAGGTTGTACAGCTCGGTCTGGCCAACCACGTCCACACCCTGCACCGGCTCGTCGAGCACCAGCAACTGGGGTTCGCGCAGCAGGGCGCGGGCCAGCAGCACGCGTTGCATCTCGCCGCCGGAAATGGTCTGGATCGGGCTGTCGATGACCTGTTCGGCACCCACTTCCTGCAGCGCCGACAAGGCTGCGGCGCGGTCTACGCCGGGCACCAGGCGCAGGAAGCGCAGCACCGACAGCGGCAGCGTGGCATCGACCTGAATCTTTTGCGGCATGTAGCCAATGCGCAGCTTCGGCTTGCGCCATACTTTGCCACGGTGCGGCTTGAGCAACCCGAGTACGGCGCGCACCAGGGTGGTCTTGCCCGCCCCGTTGGGGCCGATCAGGGTGACGATCTGGCCGGGTGCGACCGACAGGTCGATGCTGTCGAGCACCGCCTCGCCGCCAAAGGTGACGCCGACCTGCTCCAGGCGGATCAGGGCATCGCTCATGCCGCGCTCCGGCAGCTGCCGCACAGGCCGACCACTTCCACGGTCTGGGTCTCGACAGTGAAGCCCACGTCTTTGGCGCTGTTGATGATGGCGTCGCTGATACTGCTCTGCTCCAGCTCGATGGCCACATGGCAGGCCCGGCAAATCAGGAACTGGCCTTGGTGCACGTGTTCGGGGTGGCTGCAGCCGATGAAGGCGTTGAGCGAGGCGATGCGGTGCACCAGGCCGTTTTCCAGCAGGAAGTCCAGCGCGCGGTATACCGTGGGCGGCGCGGCGCGGCGGCCGTCCTGCTCGCTGAGCACGGCGAGGATGTCGTAGGCGCCCAGCGGCTTGTGGCTTTGCCACACCAGCTCCAGCACACGGCGGCGCAGCGCGGTCAGGCGCAGGCCCTGGCGGGTGCACAAGGCGTCGGCTTCAGCCAGTGCGCTGTGTACGCAATGGGAATGATCGTGAGGACGGTTGGCCAGCGGCGTGATGGACATGGGCAGCGACGGTTCTGGATGGAGACGTTATTATGTTACCTGTTTCTGACGACTCGAGTATCCACCGTGTCCCGATTCCTAGCTCTGTTTGTCGCTTTCATCGCATTTTCTGCCCAGGCCGATGTGCGTGTGCTCACCAGTATCAAGCCCCTGCAGCAGATTGCCGCTGCCGTGCAGGATGGCGTTGGCAGCCCTGACGTGTTGCTGCCGCCAGGCGCTTCGCCGCACCACTATGCCTTGCGCCCGTCCGATGTGCGCCGCGTAGGTGATGCCGACCTGCTGTACTGGATCGGCCCGGACATGGAGAGCTTCCTGCCGCGGGTGCTGGGCAGCCGTAGCAAGCCTACGGTGGCCGTGCAGTCGCTGACGGGCATGAAGCTGCGCCATTTTGGCGAGGACAGCCATTCCCATGAGGAAGAAGACCACGACGACCATGACCACGATCACCGTCCAGGCAGCCTGGATGCACATTTGTGGTTATCGTCGGTCAACGCGCGAGTAATCGCGGCCAAAATGGCGGCTGACCTGGCACAGGTCGACCCTGCCAACGCAGCTCGCTACCAGAGCAACCTGAAGGCCTTCGATGAGCGGCTGGATGCACTGGATGGGCGTATCAAGGCGCGGGTGGAGGGTATTGCCGACAGGCCGTACTTCGTGTTTCACGAAGCGTTCGATTACTTCGAGGCTGAATATGGCTTGAAGCACACCGGCGTGTTCAGCGTGGCGTCTGAGGTGCAGCCTGGGGCGCAACATGTGGCAGCCATGCGCAAGCGCCTGCAGGAAGTGGGCAAGACGTGCGTGTTCAGCGAACCGCCACTGCGACCGCGCCTGGCCGAGACCCTGACTGCCGGGCTGCCGGTGCGCCTGGCCGAGCTGGATGCACTGGGTGGCACCGACCCGGTGGATGGCAAAGGGTATGAGCGCTTGCTTGAGAAGCTGGGTGGTGATCTGGCTGGTTGCCTGGAACAGCTGTAAGCCTGTACCGGCCTTTTCGCGGGCATGCCCGCTCCCACAGGAACAACGATAACTTTCAGGGTTGTGTTATCCCTGTGGGAGCGGGCGTGCCCGCGAAGAAGCAGACGGGGTCTAAAGGGCGAACGGCAGGTGCAAGGCCACTTGCTGGCGCTGGGCCAGGCGCACTTCGAACTCGCTCGGGTCGTGGATCATCACATCCATCCCGGCAAACGATTCGGCTGCGATCAGGCGCGACAGCCAGAAGCGCACGCAACCTACCCGCAACATTTCCGGCCACAGCCCGGCTTCGGCCGCCGTGAACGGCCGCAGCGCCGCATAGGCCGCCAGCAATGCCTGGGCACGCGGTACATCCACCGCGCCCTTCTCATCCAGGCACCAGTCGTTCACGGTGATGGCGATGTCATACAGCATCGGCCCGGAGCAGGCGTTGTAGAAGTCGATCACGCCGGTCAGGTGGGTGCCTTCGAACATCACGTTGTCGCGGAACAGGTCGGCATGCAGGTTGGCCCGTGGCAACGCAAGGATCTGCGCCTTGTGCGCGGTGATTTCATCCAGCGCCGGCTGCAGCAATGCGGCCTGTTCGGCAGTCAGGCGCGGCAACAGCTCGGCACCCGAGGCCAGCATCCAGTCCAGGCCACGGTCGGTGCGGCGCTCGATGATGTGCTCGCGGGTGGCCAGGTGAATGTGTGCCAGCAGCTCGCCAACCTGGGCGCAGTGCTGGTTGTTCGGCGCCTTGATGTGCTTGCCCGACAGCCGTGGCTGCAGCAGTGCCGGCTTGCCGCACAACTCGCGCAGGCCATTGCCGTCGCGGTCACGAATGGCATAGGGCACCGGCATGTCGGCGTCGTGCAGGGTGTCGAGCAGTTCGATGAAGAACGGCATGTCCTCGCTGGGCCCGCGCTCGATCAGCGTCAGGACGAACTCCCCCTGTTCGAGGCTGACGAAGAAATTGCTGTTCTCGGTGCCGGCGGCAATGCCCTGGAAGTCGAGCAGACGGCCCAGCTCGTACGGCGCCAGAAAGGTTTCCAGCTCAGGCCGGGTCACGGGGGTGAAGACTGACATGATGAAAATTTGCCCATACGGGCACTTCCGCCGGGAAGTGCCGGGTTGATGTGAACGGTGCGCGTCAGATTACCACTCGAAGATCTTCCAGGACGGAATCAGCATGTCCGGCTGGTCGGATCGAATGAAATTGGCATCAGTGCCATCAGCGCGTACCAGAAAATAAGGCTTGCCGTTTTTCGGCGTGATCTTGATCGCATACAGGAAGCCGTTCTGCCGGTACTCCTGGATGGTTTTGTCGCCTTCCGTGCGAATGGTCACCTCGGGATCGGCCGAGGGGGCGTCGTCCGCCGCCAGGGTGACGACTGGCGTGGTTGCCAACAGGCCGAGCAGTAACAGGCGATTGAGTGTACGCATGATAACCTAGTCCCTTTGTCGTCAATGATTCTGGCTATTCTAGCGCCGGACCCGTCGAAAAGGTTGATTCTGCTCATGAGCCAAGCCCCCCTCGTCCTGGTGGACGGTTCCTCCTACCTGTACCGCGCCTTCCACGCGCTGCCGCCGCTGACCACGTCCAAGGGCATGCCGACCGGTGCGGTGAAGGGTGTGCTGAACATGCTCAAGAGCCTGCGCAAGCAGTACCCGGACAGCCTGTTCGCGGTGGTGTTCGACGCCAAGGGCGGCACATTCCGTGATGCCATGTTCGCAGAGTACAAGGCCAACCGCCCAAGCATGCCTGACGACCTGCGGGTGCAGGTCGAGCCGCTGCACGCCAGCGTGAGGGCACTTGGCTACCCGCTGTTGTGCGTTGAGGGCGTCGAAGCCGACGACGTGATCGGCACCCTGGCGCGCAGCAGCGCCGCCCAGGGCCGCCCGGTGATCATCTCGACCGGCGACAAGGACATGGCCCAGCTGGTGGACGGGCACATTACCCTGGTCAACACCATGACCGGTAGCGTGCTGGACGTGGCTGGCGTGCACGAGAAATTTGGCGTCGGCCCGGAACATATCATCGACTTCCTGGCCCTGATGGGTGACAAGGTCGACAACATCCCAGGCGTACCCGGCGTTGGCGAAAAAACCGCGGTGGGCCTGCTGACCGGTATCGGCGGTGGCCTCAGCGACCTTTACGCCAACCTGGACAAGGTGCCGGCGCTGGCCATTCGCGGCGCCAAGACCTTGCCGGCCAAGCTGGAGGAGCACCGCGATGCGGCGTTCCTTTCCTACGAACTGGCCACCATCAAGGTCGATGTGCCGCTGGATGTCGAGGTCGAGGCACTGGTGTGTGGCGAGCCCGACCGCGATGCGCTGTTGGCGCTGTACACCGAGATGGAGTTCAAGAGCTGGGTTGCCGAGGTGCAGCGCGACGCGGCAAGGGCTGGTACTGAGGTTGCGCCGGTCGCTGAGCCGACGGCCAAGGTCGAGCCGCAGTACGAAACCGTTCTGGACCAGGCCCGTTTCGACGCATGGCTGGAAAAGCTGCGCCAGGCGCCGCTGTTTGCCTTTGATACCGAAACAACCGGCCTGGATGCTCAGAAGGCGCAGCTGGTTGGCCTGTCTTTCGCTGTCGCGCCCCATGAGGCGGCTTATGTGCCCTTGGCGCACGACTATGAAGGTGCGCCGGCCCAGTTGAACCGCGAGGCTGTATTGCTGGCGCTGAAACCGCTGCTGGAAGACCCGGCCAAGGCCAAGGTCGGGCAGAACGCCAAGTACGACATCAATATCCTCGCCAACGGTTCGCCCGCCATCGAAATGCGCGGCGTGGCCTACGACACCATGCTCGAGTCGTATGTGCTGAATTCCACCGCTACCCGTCACGACATGGACAGCCTGGCGCAAAAGTACCTCGACCACACCACCATTGCCTTCGAGGACATCGCCGGCAAAGGCGCCAAGCAGCTCACCTTCAACCAGATCCATCTGGACAAGGCCGGCCCTTACGCTGCCGAAGACGCCGACATCACCCTGCGGTTGCACCAGGCTCTGCAGGCGCGCCTGGCGCAGACGCCGGGCGTGCTGCCGGTGCTGATGGACATCGAAATGCCGCTGGTGCCGGTGCTGGCCAAGATCGAGCGCCAAGGTGCGCTGGTCGATGCCGCACTGCTGCACGTACAGAGCGGTGAGCTGGGCGTGAAGATGGCCGAGCTGGAGCTGCGGGCCTACGAGCTGGCCGGTGAAGAATTCAACCTCGGCTCGCCCAAGCAGCTGGGTTCGATCCTTTACGACAAACTGGGCATGCCGGTGCTGAGCAAGACCGCCAAGGGCCAGCCATCCACCGCCGAAGCCGTACTCGATGAACTGGCCTTGCTCGGCTACCCACTGCCTGAGGTACTGATGCAGTACCGCAGCCTGAGCAAGCTCAAGAGCACCTACACCGACAAGCTGCCGGGCCAGATCAACCCGCGCACCGGGCGAATCCACACCTCCTATCAGCAGGCAGTGGCAGCGACCGGCCGGTTGTCGTCGAGCGACCCGAACCTGCAGAACATCCCGATCCGTACCGCCGAGGGCCGGCGTATCCGCCAGGCGTTCATTGCCAGCCCGGGCTACAAACTGCTGGCGGCGGACTACTCGCAGATCGAGCTGCGCATCATGGCCCACCTGGCCAAGGACGAAGGCCTGCTGCACGCCTTCCGCAACGACCTCGACGTGCACCGGGCAACGGCGGCGGAAGTGTTCGGTGTTGCCCTGGAAGACGTTACCACCGACCAGCGTCGCAAGGCCAAAGCCATCAACTTCGGCCTGATCTACGGGATGAGCGCCTTTGGCCTGGCCAAGCAGATCGGCGTCGACCGCAAGCAGTCGCAGGACTACATCGACCGTTACTTCGCCCGCTACCCGGGCGTGCTGGCCTACATGGAGCGCACCCGTGCGCAGGCCGCCGAGCAAGGCTTTGTCGAAACCCTGTTCGGCCGCCGCCTGTACCTGCCAGACATCAACGCCAAGAACCCGGCCCTGCGCAAAGGCGCCGAGCGTACGGCGATCAACGCGCCGATGCAGGGCACCGCAGCCGACATCATCAAGCGGGCCATGGTCAATGTGGATAACTGGCTTAGCGAGAGCGGGCTGGATGCCCGGGTGATCCTGCAGGTTCACGACGAACTGGTGCTGGAGGTGCGTGAAGACCTGGTTCAGCAGGTGAAAGATGAAATTCGCCAGCACATGAGCCAGGCCGCACAACTGGATGTGCCGCTGCTGGTGGAGGCAGGAATTGGCGCAAATTGGGACGAAGCTCACTGATTGAGCGGGGAAAGCTGTGTAGGATCTGCGACGTAGTGACGCGGATCCTGGCACTGCTCAGTGCCGTTGGTGCTGAAGTTTCATGAAACTATCGCAAATAGTTTTCAGGGCTTCGGAACTAAACCGGTGAAGCGGAACTCAGAGTAACTGAATGGCTGGTGAAGCCCTTCGATGCTCCTATGTTGTGTTAAGTGTTGGCAGATATCTGGACCCCGCCCTAGCGGTCCGGACTTGGACCCCGAACTTCCCCCTCCCCATACGAAGTCCGGGGTTTTTTTTGCCCGCAATTTGACAGGCAGCCGCTGCTGCTCCCTATTGCAGGAGCAGCCTAGTGCTGCGAAAGGGCCGGTATGGACAACAGATTTCTACAGCCTGTCATGGCCTCTTCGCAGCACAAGGCTGCTCCTACAGGTCTGCGCAGGCCCTCAGGCCACAGGCTTGTCTTCCAGCTCCATCCAGCCCGCCAGCACGCGGTAGGCGTCTTCCACGCCCAGGCGCTTGGGCGCCGAGAACAGCTGGATGGTCACACCATCACCCCAGCCCTTGCGGATTTCCGACTGCACTTTCAGCAAGGTGTTCTTGCCCGCGCCATGGGTGAGCTTGTCGGCCTTGGTCAGCAGGATGTGCATGGGCATGCGGCTGGCCTTGGCCCAGTCGAGCATCATCTTGTCGAAGTCGGTCATCGGGTGGCGCACGTCCATCATCAGGATCACGCCGCGTAGGCACTCACGGCTGCCCAGGTAGGCTTCCAGGTGTTTCTGCCAGTGCTGCTTGAGCGGGATCGGCACTTTCGCATAACCGTAGCCCGGCAGGTCGACCAAACGCCGTTCATCGTCCAGACTGAAGAAATTCAACAGCTGGGTGCGCCCCGGGGTTTTCGAGGTACGCGCCAGGCTGGCATGGGTCAGGGTGTTGAGGGCGCTGGATTTGCCGGCGTTGGAGCGGCCGGCAAAAGCCACCTCGTAACCCTGGTCTTCCGGACATTGTTCGACCTTGGCAGCGCTGAGGGCGAATGTGGCTTTCTGGCAGAGGCCGAGGATGGGGTTCTTGACTTGCATGGGATATCCGATGTGGGTGTTGCCTGACTCTGAAGGCCCGAGCCTGGCAAGCGGTGTCGTTTCCGTTTGGATGGCGGAAGTATATAATGCCCCAGTTTTTGTGTGCTCATTCTCCCAGCGAAGGGGAACGGGCATGGGGTGTCGAACAATAGCTCGCGCATCAGAACGCAGCGCGGCCCCCAACCCTGAAGGTCGTTCCGCATGGCGAAATGGCTGGTTGCTGTCGGTATGTTCCTGCCGGTTTTCAGCGCACAGGCTACACAGGATCCCGAGGTGTTGTACAACCGCACGTGTGCGGCCTGTCACACCGGGCAGTTGCCACAGGCGCCCAGACAGGGTGACCGGGCAGCATGGGAGCCAAGGCTGGCGCAAGGCATGGATGTACTGGTGAAGCACGTGACCCAGGGTTTCAAGGCTATGCCGCCGCGTGGATTGTGCATGGACTGCAGTGCCGAGGACTACCGTTTGGTCATCCTTTGGATGAGCGGCAGTCCCGATACATAACATTTCACCCTTAGCCGTGTTGGATTAGCTGATGAACAAACTAGTCGTGAGTCTGCTGTTGACCCTGGGTGTCGCAGGTGCGGCCACTGCTGCGCAAACTGTCAAGGGCGATGCCGCCGCCGGTCAGGCCAAGACGGCCGTGTGTGGCGCCTGCCACAACCCCGACGGCAATAGCCTGGCACCAAACTTCCCGAAACTGGCCGGCCAGGGCCAGCGTTACCTCGAAAAACAACTGCACGATATCAAGTCGGGCAAGCGTACCGTGCTGGAGATGACCGGCATGCTGACCGCGTTCAGCGACCAGGACCTGGCCGATATCGCCGCCTACTTCTCCAGCCAGAAAGGCAGCGTGGGTGCCGCCGATCCAAAGCTGGTCGAACGTGGCCGTTCGCTGTTCAATGGCGGCGACCTGGAAAAAGGCATGCCTGCCTGCACCGGTTGCCACTCCCCCAACGGCGCAGGTATTGCTTTGGCCGGCTTCCCGCACCTGAGCGGCCAGCACTCGCAGTACGTGACCAAGCAGCTCACGGACTTCCGCGAAGGCAACCGCACCAACGATGGTGATGCCATGACCATGCGCACCATCGCCGGCAAGCTGAGCAACCACGACATCGAGGCGTTGGCCAGCTACATCCAGGGCCTGCATTAACCTTCAGTTAATGTTGTAGGCCGATGATGAAAGGGCGGCCGGGCCGCCCTTTTTTCAGTCCGCAGCCGTTACACTACAGAACTCGATCCCTTCCCGGCCTGTCTCAGTGCAGGTAGGGTCGTGGCGACCTATGACTGCTCAGGAGTAAAGCATGCGTAAACTGATTCTCAGCGCCGCGCTGGTCGCTGCCAGCGTATTTGGTATGACTGCCGTCCAGGCCGCCGAGCCTGTTGCTGGCAAGGAATACCTCGAGCTGAGCAACCCTGTTCCAGTTTCCGTGCCTGGCAAGATCGAAGTGGTCGAGCTGTTCTGGTACGGCTGCCCACACTGTTACCACTTCGAGCCGACCATCAACCCGTGGGCTGAAAAGCTGCCGGCTGACGTCAACTTCAAACGTGTTCCTGCCATGTTCGGTGGCCCATGGGACGCACACGGCCAGATGTTCCTGACCCTCGAAGCCATGGGCGTCGAGCACAAGGTGCATGCTGCCGTCTTCGACGCCATCCAGAACCAGAAAAAGCGCCTGACCGACCCGCAGGACATGGCCGACTTCCTCGCCACCCAGGGTGTGGACAAGGACAAGTTCCTGGCTACCTTCAATTCGTTCGCCATCAAGGGCCAGGTCAACCAGGCCAAGGAACTGGCGAAGAAGTACGAAATCACCGGCGTACCGAGCTTGGTCGTCAACGGCAAGTACCGCTTCGACCTGGGTACCGCTGGCGGGCCGGAAGGCGTACTGAACGTCGCCGACCAGCTGATCGCCAAGGAGCGCGCCGCCAAGTAGGCGGCGTAACCCATGCCCCGCTTCAGAACCACGCGTGGCATTGGCCTGCACCAGCCGCAGGTCAACGAGCATCACCTGCAGGCCTCCGGCTTGCCCGAGGATGGTCGCCTGCGGCTGCTCAGTTTCAACATTCAGGTCGGCATCAGCACCGAGCGCTACCGGCATTACCTGACCCGCAGCTGGCAGCACTTGCTGCCGCACAACGGGCGTGCCGGCAACCTGCAGAAAATCGGTGATTTGCTGGGCGACTTCGACCTGGTGGCCTTGCAGGAAGCCGACGGTGGCAGCCTGCGCTCAGGCTATGTAAACCAGGTCGAGCACCTGGCTCATCTGGGGGCCTTCCCCTACTGGTACCAGCAACTCAACCGCAACCTCGGGCGTTTCGCCCAGCACAGCAATGGCGTGCTCAGCCGCCTGAAGCCGCAAGCGCTCGAAGACCACCCGTTGCCCGGCCCGGCCGGCCGTGGGGCGATCCTGGTGCGTTTTGGTGAAGGCGAAGATGCGCTGATCGTGGTGATGATGCACCTGGCGCTTGGCGCCAAGACCCGGGCCCTGCAACTGGGCTACATCCGCGAGCTGATTGGCGGTTACCGTCACCAGGTGCTGATGGGCGACATGAACACCCATGCCACCGACCTGCTGGAGCACTCGCCGCTGCGCGACCTGGGCCTGATCGCCCCGCAAGTCGAGGCGACTTTCCCCAGCTGGCGCCCCCAGCGTTGCCTGGACCATATCCTGCTCAGCCCAAGCCTCACGCTTGAGCGTGTCGAGGTGTTGGCGCGGCCAATTTCCGACCACCTTCCCGTCGCTGTCGAGATTCGATTGCCTGATGCATTGACTGTGGATACGCTGCCGGTCTTGAGCTAATTGCCATCACCGTTTGCGGACCCGGGCATGACTGAAGACGCTGAGCGCTGGAAAGAAAAATACCTTAAAAGCATCGAGCAGCAAGAAAAGCTCGAGCGCCGTTGGGACGCCCGTCTCGACCTGCTGCGTCGCGGTCTGGTGCGCAGCACCCTGGCTGCCGAAGGCAGTGACAAGGTGGTGGACGCGTGCATGAAGGAAATGCGCGAGGTTATCCGCAGCGACAACATGGACGCCGGCCTCGCCGGGTTGATTCCGCGCCTTGAGAAAGCGGTGCTGGACTCCGAACAGCGCCGGGAAACCCGCATGACCCAGGTCAGCGATGCGCTGACCGCGCTGGTCGGCCAGCTGCAAGGCTTGCCGCTGCCCAGCGATATTTCGCGGCCATTGAAAAAGCTCGCAAAAAAACTCGATGGTGGCGTTGCCCAGTCCCGTGACCTGCCGCCCCTGCTGGGCGAGCTGAGCGGCTTGCAGGGCCTTGCACTGTCCGCCCTCGGCAAACCGGGGGACGAAACCCGGCCCGGCTTTTTGCAACGCCTGTTCGGTAGCCGCGAGGATGAGCCACAAGGCGAGCCCGCGCCGGCAGCGGTGCCTGCTGCTGATGCGCCCCCGGCTGCACAGCACAGTATCGATGCCCCCCAGCCAGACGATGTGGATGCGCTGCAACCGCTTTCAGCCTCTAGCGCCGAAGCGACCGTAACGCCCGAACCTGAGCTTGAGGTATCCGGCCCGGCGTTGATCGAAACAATTGACGCCCCGGCCGCCCAGCCACTGCCACAGGAAGAAGCGCCCGAGCCGGAAGCGGCCGTCAGCGAACCCTTGGCAGAAGTACAACCGGCACAACCGCTTGAAGAAACCTTTGGCGAAGACGGCCCCTATGCCCTGCCCTACGCCGTAGAGCCGCCCTACAGCCAGGTTGCTGCGCACATCGAGAAGACCCTGATCGGCCTGCTCGATGACCTGAGCCTGCCCGAGCGGCACAAGGCCCAGGCGCTGGAGATGCGCGAGCGCGTTGCCCGGGGCCTGAACTGGTACGAGCTGATTCCGGTGCTGGATGACCTCGCCGTGCTCATGCTGGCGATCACCGACAGCGGCCAGCACGAGTTCGAAACCTACCTGCAGCAACTCAATGAGCGCCTTGAAGGCTTCCAGAGCCACCTGCACGAGGCCAGCGCCGGCCATGCTGACAACAGCTCCGCCGCTCGCGAGCTGGACACCCAGTTGCGCGAGCATGTCGATGGGTTGCAAAGCAGTGTGCAGGGCGCTGCCGACGTCGATAGCCTCAAGCACATCCTGGAAAACCGCCTGGAAGGCCTGCTGGTCACCATGGACGAGCACAAGCACGAGCGGGACCGCCGCGAGCAAGAGCTGGCGGGGCGCCTGCAAGGGTTGTCGGAACGGGTGGCGAACATGGAGCACGAAGCGCTCGGTTACCGCGAGCACCTGGAAGAGCAACGCCAGAAAGCCCTGCTCGACCCCCTGACCGGTCTGCCCAACCGCGCGGCCTGGAGCGAGCGGGTCGAGCGCGAAATAATCGAATGGCAGGAGAATGGCGGCCATCTGGCCATGGCGATCCTCGACCTGGATCATTTCAAGCGCATCAACGACAGTTATGGGCATCTGGCCGGGGACAAGGTGTTGAAGATTGTCGCCGACCAGCTGCGCAAGCGCCTGCGGGGCCGTGACTTCATCGCCCGCTTCGGTGGCGAGGAATTCGTCCTGCTGCTGCCACAGACATCACCGGCCGCTGCTGCTCAAGTGGCGGAAACAATGCGGGCCACGGTGGAAGCCTGCCCGTTCCACTTCAAGGGCGAGCGGGTGGTGATCACCACCTCCATCGGCCTGGGTGCGTTCCGCTCCGGCGAGCGCGGCGACCAGGTACTCAAGCGCGCCGATGCGGCGCTGTACCGGGCCAAGGAGCAGGGGCGCAACCGCGTCGAGCAGAACTAGCCTGCAAACGCAGACCCACGGCAAGCGCGGCCATGGGGAGCACGTTATACTGTAGCGCTCATTCGCTGAGGCCACTGACGTGCTTTCCACGCTGAAAAAAACGCTGATTTCCTTTTTGCTGTTATCTGTCGCCGGTTGCTCGACGGGCCTGCGCATCGACCGCAGCCATCCCTCGGCCAACCAGGACAACCGCATCCAGTTCGTTGTCCTGCATTACACCAATGCTTCGCTGGAGCGCTCGCTCGCGTTGCTCACCCATGGTGAGGTCAGCAGCCATTACCTGATCGGCGACGGGCCTGCGACGGTGTATCAACTGGTGGATGAAAACCGCCGTGCCTGGCATGCCGGCGACAGCCAGTGGCAGGGGCGCACCTGGCTGAACTCCTCGTCCATTGGCATCGAGATCGTCAACCCTGGGTTCACCGACACACCCAATGGCCGGGTCTGGCACCCTTACAGCGAAGCGCAGGTCCAGTCGCTGATTGCGCTGCTCAAGGACATCGTAAAGCGCAACAACATCGAACCGCGGCACATCATTGGTCACAGTGATATCGCTCCATCACGCAAGCTGGACCCGGGGCCGCTGTTCCCGTGGAAGCGCCTGGCCGATGCCGGGCTGGGTATCTGGCCAGATGCCAACGCCGTGGCACGGCAGCAGGCCTACTTCAGCGTCAACCCGCCGAGCATTGGCTGGTACCAACAGGAACTGGCGCGGTTTGGCTATCAAATCGAGCAGACCGGGGTGCTGGATGTTGCCACCCGCCATGTGATCACTGCGTTCCAGATGCGCTTCCGCCCGCAGCGCTTCGACGGCATGCCCGATGCGCAGACGGCGGCGATGCTGCAGGTGCTCAACCGCATGCGTTGAGCCCTCTAGGCGCAACCGTTTTGCACCATCCCACAGTGATCGCGCAAACCTTTGGGTTTTAATAAGGCAGCCGCCCCCCACAAAAAAACAGTGTGGCGTGCAGCGAAGTGCCAGACGGTGAGGGTGATTCTCGATTCAGTTGCTATACCTTAGTTATCAACTGGATGCCTTTGATGTCAGCCATCATCACCTTGCTGCGCCAAATTTTTTACCGTCCCTGGATGCTGGCCACGTTGGCAGCGCTGGCCAGCGCGGCCCTGTTGCTCTCTGCCAGCATCGGTATTGCCCTGCAACAGATGAAGCAAAGCGAGAGCGAACAGATGAACGCTCAGGGAGAGCGTTTTCTCGACCGCCTCGAACAAGTGTTTGGCCAGCTGCGTGAAGGGGTAGACTTGTTGCAGGCACAGCCCTTGCGTGGCTGCAGCCCAGCGATGCTGGCGGCGTTGCAGCAGGTGGGGCTGAGTTCGCGGTTCATTTATGAAGCGGCTTACGTGGATGGTGATATCGCCTGCTCCAACCGTGGTGATGAGCGGGCGTTCGAACCTTTGCGGGCACCGGATATCCAGGGGCCGACCTACAGCTACTGGTTGAACACCACCACCGAACCGAACGAGAACCTGGCTGCGCTCATGCTAGGCCGGGGCCAGTTCGTGGTCTCCACCTCGCGCGGGCACCTGACCGATGTGGTCGATCTGCCTCCGGGCGGCAGCCTGGTGGTGGTGCTGGATAACGGTGCCCGCGCCATCCCCGTGCTGGGGCCGCCACAAGTGTGGCCGCCGCCCTCGGCCTGGTCGACAAGCCACAAGTCGCTACTTGAACTCAGCGACCGCCTGATTTACCGCATGCCGACCAAGTCGCCGGATTACCAACTGGTGCTGATTGCCCCGCGGGCCAGCCTGCCATTGAGGATGAACGGCATGCTCTGGCTGCTGTTCCCCGGCAGTGTGTTGGCGGCTTGTTGCATTGGTTGGCTGGTGCTGCAATTGATCCTGCAGCGGCGGTCGATGAGCTCGGAGTTGCAGCATGCTTTGCGCCGTGGGGAGCTGCAGGTGCTGTACCAGCCGATCTTCGAACTCGACAGCCGACGCTGCGTGGGTGCCGAAGCGCTGGTGCGCTGGCGGCGCCCGGACGGTACCCTGACCAGCCCGGACTTGTTCATCCCGCTGGCGGAAAACACCGGGCAGATTCGCCAGATCACCGACTTTGTCCTGCAGCGCGTGCTCGAACAGCTGGGCCAGTTGCTGCGCTCGCACCCCAAACTGTACATATCGGTGAACCTGGCCGCCTGCGATGTGATGGTGCCGCGTATCGGCCGGGTGGCGGCCCGCCTGCTGGCCTTGCATCGGGTGGCGCCCAGCCAGATTGCCTTCGAGGTCACCGAGCGAGGCCTGGTGGATGTGGTGGTGGCCCGTGACAACCTGCAATCGCTGCGCGCTTCGGGGCATCAGGTGCTCATCGACGACTTTGGTACAGGCTATTGCAGCCTGGCCTACCTGCAGACCCTCCCGGTGGACTGCCTGAAGATCGACAAGGCGTTCATCGACGCGCTGGGCCACGATGCCGCCAGCAGTGGCGTTGCTCCGCATATCATCCGCATGGCCCATGACCTTCACCTGCGGGTGATAGCAGAGGGCATAGAGTGTGAGGACCAGGCGGTGCTGCTGAACAGTGAAGGGGTCAATTACGGCCAGGGCTGGCTGTTTGCCCGGCCGCTGAACGCCAGGCAGTTTGCCGAGCTGGTAACCCGCGGGCAGCTACCACGACGCGCAGAGCACTGAGTAATCCTGCCCGGCGGTGAGGCCGGTGCAGGCGACTGTCAAACCGGCAGCGCCATATAGAACTGGGTCCCCTGCCCCGGCCGGGAAAACACACCCATCCGCCCGCCATGCAGCTGCACGATTTCTTTGCACAACGCCAGCCCCAGCCCTGCACCCCCTTTCTTGCGGCCTACCTGCACGAAGGGCTCGAAGATGCGCCCCTGCTGCCCGTAGGCAATGCCCTCGCCGTTGTCCTCGACACTGATGATCACCCGCTCCGCATGCCGTCTTGCATGCAAACGGATACGCCCGCCGTTGGCGGTATGACGGATGGCGTTGTGCAGCAGGTTGTCCAGCACCCGGTCCAACTGGGCAGCATCAGCCCGCAGGCGCGGCAGCGGCGGTTCCAGTTCCTTGGTCAACTCGATCTGCTTGTGTGCCGCCTGCTCGGCAAAACGCAGTTGCGCCCGCTCCAGCAGTTCGTCAAGGGCGCAGGGGGCCAGATCGAGTTTCTGCAGCCCACTCTGGTAGCGGGAGAAGTTGAGCAGGTCGTTGATCAGCTGGGTCAGGCGCTGCATTTCTTCGCCGATGGTTTCCAGCAGGTCGTTTTCGCGCGCCTCGGCAGGGAACTTGACCCGCTCGCGCAACAGGCCGAATGCCATGTGCATGCCGGTGACCGGGGTGCGTAGCTCGTGGGAAGCACGTAGCACGAACTCGCTGCGCACGCGTTCGAATGCCCGCTGCTCGGTCACATCGTGCAGCACCATCACCGCGCCAAGGATCGGGCCCTGCGGGTGGCTGACCGGGGTGAGGCTGTAGGTGAGCAGGCGCGCTTCTTCATCGACCTCCATGTTCAAGTCGTCCGGCGGCCGGTCCAGGCTGCCGCCGCGCAGCACCTGGCGCAGCTGCTGCTCCAGTTCCGGGCGCTGCAGGGCCTCGGCCAGGCTGCTGCCCACGCGGCTGTGGTTCCAGCCCAGTTGGCGTTGCGCCACCGGGTTGAGGTGCTCCAGGCGACCTTGGCGGTCGATGATCAGCAGGCCGTCGTCGATGCTGTCGAGCACGGCCTGCAGCCGCTGCTGGCCGGCCAGCAGCTCGTCGACGTTGGTGGCCTGGTGCTTGCGCAAGGCATCGGCCATGAGGCCGAAGCGGCGGGTCAGCTGGTTCAGCTCGGTGGCCTGGGTGACTGGCAGTGTGACGTCGAAATTACCTTTGCCCAGTTGGTCGGCCGCGATGGCCAAGGCTTCGATCGGTTGGCCGAAACGCCGGGCGATGTTGTGCGCGGTAATAAAGCCCAGTACCAGCACCACCAGGCCCATCAAGCCAAGCACACCACTGACCAGCAAGGCGCGGTCCCGGGTGCGTTCCTCGCTACGGGTGATCAGGTCCAATGCCTGCCTGTGGGAATCGATCAGGTCGCTGCGCACCTGGTTGAACGCGGCCCCCAGCGGTTGATCCACACCCATGCTGCGAGCGGGGGCGGCGCTGTCGCGATAGGCCTGGAGGAACGTCTGGTAATTGCTGCTGGCCTTGCTGAAACCGGTGCGCTCACCGCCTTGCTCCAGCCCTTGGTTTAGCAGGGCCTGGAAGTTTTCCTGCAACAGCCGCAGGCTTTCCGGGGCGGTGTCTTCATCAAGAATCAGGGTCAGCTGTTCACCCAGGTTCTGGCGCAACTTCAGCCCCACTTCCAAGGCATGGGTGGTCTCGCGAACCAGCTGCTGCTGCACCGTGGCCATCTGCAGCACACTGACCAGGCCCAGCAACAACCCAAGCAATGCCACGGTCACGAGCGCCGATATGCTGAGGAAAAGCCGCGTGCGCAGCTTCATGGGTGGCCACTTCATAGGTTGTACTGCTTGCGTTTGCGGTACAGGGTGGAGGCATCGATGCCCAAGGTCTTGGCAGCTTGGTCGAGGGTGTCGCTGGCCGCCAGCACGGCGCCGATATGGGCGCGCTCCAGCTCATCCAGGCTTAGTGCTGCACCCACGCGCGGGGCATTGCCGGCAGGCTGTTCACCCATGCCCAGGTGGCTGATTTCCACACGTTCTTGCGGGCAGATGATGCTGGCCCGCTCTACCACGTTACGCAGTTCGCGAATGTTGCCGGGCCAGCGGTAGTTGAGCAGGGCCGAGCGTGCTTCGTCGCTGAAGCCCCGGGCGGGGCGGGAGTATTCCTTGACGAAGCGGGCGAGGAAGCGGTCAGCCAGGGTCAAGATGTCCTCGCTGCGCTCGCGCAGGGGCGGCAAGTGCAAGGTAATGACATTGAGGCGGTACAGCAGGTCTTCGCGGAAGCGGCTTTCGCGCACCATCTCTTCGAGGTTGAGGTTGGTGGCGGCCAGAATGCGTACATCGGCGCGCCGGGTAACCGGGTCACCGACGCGCTCGTATTCCTTGTCCTGAATGAACCGCAGCAACTTGGGCTGCAAGGTCAGCGGAAAATCACCGATCTCGTCAAGAAAAAGCGTGCCCCCGTCGGCCTGGCTGACCCGCCCCAGGGTACTTTCGCTGGCGCCGGTGAAGGCGCCGCGGGTGTGGCCGAACAGTTCGCTTTCCATCAGCTCGGCATTCAGCGACGGGCAGTTGATGGTCACGCAGGCTTTGCGTGCACGCTTGCTCCAGCCATGGATGGCCCGGGCCAGCTCGCCTTTGCCGGTGCCGGACTCGCCAAGGATGAGGATGTTGGCGTCGGTGGTGGCGACCTGGCGGGCGGTTTCCAGCACCGCCATCATGGCCGGTGTGTGCGAGTCGAGGCCGTCCTTGGGTTTGCGCACTTCACCTTCCAGTGCCTCCAGGCGCGCGGAAAGCTGGCGCACTTCCAGCTGCTTGGCGGTGGCCAGGCGCAGCTGGTCGGGGCTGCAGGGCTTGACCAGGTAGTCGGCGGCGCCGGCCTGGATGGCGTCCACCGCCGTGTCGATCGCCGAGTGCGCGGTGACAATCACAACGCGCATCCAGGGTGCCTGGATGCGCATCTGCGCCAGTACGTCGAGGCCGTTGTCCTCGCCCAGGCGTAAATCGAGGAAGCACAGGTCGAATACCTGGCGCTGCAGCAAGGTTTCGGCCTGGGCGGCGCTGTTGGCCGTGGCCACGCTATAGCCCTCGTCTTCCAGGCAATAGCGGAAGGTGCGCAGGATCGCGGACTCGTCATCCACCAGCAGAATGCGGCCTTGGTTGTCCTGGGCTGATTCCATTTCCTGCGCTCCTTAAGGATAGATCTACATATAGTGTGGGAAAAATCGGGCAAGTTGCATGGTGAATTCTGAAGGATTCTGTCCTTTGCATGCTAGCCAATGGCCAAATGATGCCTGCAGACCGCGATATTCCAATGATTTGCTTAGAGGCACGCGGTGGCACATTGGTTGCGATGATTTTCAGATTTTGCCTACGAAGGAGGCACTGCCATGCCCTTTTACCTACGTACAGCTGTTTTGGCAGCTACCCTGCTGCCAATCTTTACCCCGGCCTTCGCCGACCCTGTGCAGGACGCGCGCCTGGAAGGCGCCCTGCAAACCGCGCTGTCATTGAACCGCATGCTCAACCCATTTCGTATCAAGGTAGAGGTGGACGGCAAGCAGGCGCGGCTTTCAGGTGAGGTGGAGAACGAGGTCGAGCGGCAACTGGCTGAAGATGTGGCGCGGGCTACCCGGGGCATCGAACAGGTGGAGAACCAGCTCCAGGTCAATGCCCAACTGGTTGAGCGCCCGCTGGAGCTACGTGCCTACGCCCAACGCCTGGAGGATGCCACCCTGGCGGCGGTGATCCGTGCCCGGCTGTTGTGGAGCCGCACCACCGAAAAGGCCCCTATAGAAGTACAAAGCAGTGACGGCGTGGTGACGTTGCGCGGCAGGGTCGACAGTGCCGAAGCCAAGGAGCTGGCAGGCGTGGTGGCGCGTACCACCGACGGCGTACACCTGGTCAACAACCTGGTCAGCCTGGATACCGCGGCCATGGCCAAGGCGCGGGAAATGCCCGTGGGCGCGCCAACCGGGCCGCAGCCGAGTGACAGCTGGATCATCGACAAGATCCAGAACAGCTACCGCTTCAGCCGCAATCTCGATGGCTTGAACCTGAAAGTGGCCAGCGAAGCGGGGATGGTGCGGCTATCGGGCGAGGTAGTCAGCGCTGAGCAGAAAACCATCGCCGTGGAGATCGCCCGGCAGATCATCGGTGTACGCGGGGTGGATGCCGACTTGCTCAAGGTGGCGACCAAGGTGGAAGGCTGATCGTGCAATTCGCACGACCCCGCAGGCCCCATCGTGCAGGATACGCGCTTGGGGATCATCTGCTATCTAGTTAAGTAATTGATTTATAAGGATTTAATTTAATTAACAAGGCTGGCATGCAGGCTGCAATTACCTGTTCAGGTTTGAACAAAAATTACAGCAGGAGGAGCCGGCATGAACCGCCAATCCGTCAATCGCTCGCAGATCGCCGCACTGCCCCTGCGCCAGATGCTGACACTCGGCATGGCGCTGCTGCTGACCTTGGCCGCTGGCCTCTTTTATTACAGCTGGCAGACCGCGCGCCTGGCTGAGCAGGTAGCAGCGCAGACTGCACTGTTGACGCAGATTCAGGCAACCCGTGCCAATACCCTGGTCAAGGCCGCTGACCCGCTGCCCGCTGGCCAGGCGACTGCCTCCCCGGCCACCTTGGAAAATGTCGTACCACAGGACCGTTGGGTCTTCTGACCTGCCGATCCGGACCGATTCTGAAAAAGAAAGGAGAACCACCATGCTGAGTTGGGCTATCACTTTCCTCATCATCGCCATTGTCGCTGCCGTACTGGGCTTCGGTGGTATCGCCGGCGCTGCGACGGGTATCGCGAAGATCCTGTTCATTGTCTTCCTGGTGCTGTTCGTAGCCTCCTTCTTCTTTGGACGTGGACGAGGTTGAAGATGAGCAGGATGCTTTCAACAGCCCTGGCTGCCGCCCTGCTGATGGGTGGCAGTGCGGCGGCGATGGCGGCCAATGACGGCCAGGTCCGGGTCGACCAGTTGCTCGGCTCGGATCCGGAGTACCGGGAAACCTGGCAGGACACAATCAAGGGCGAGGAACGCCTGCCTGATTGGGTGGTCAACTTGACCGGCAGTGCCCAGCAGCAGATGTCCGCCGTGACCGAAGATGGCGACAAGTACCTGGTAGGCCCGCTGTGCGAGTCGCAGGACAACTGCACCTACAAGCGGCTGATCGTTGCATTCAGCTGGGACAAGGATGATGCCTACGGGATGCTCGTGGAGGTACCCGAAGGCTTGCCGAGTGACAAGTCGCCCACTCGCCATGCGCAGTACCGCTGGCTGGGCGAACCCGACGACGGCATGAAGGCAATGCTGCAGGAGCAGCTCAAGCGTGACCCGAACTGGTACTGAGCCTTTGTTGCCGGTACGGATGAAAGGTCACCGACTGTCACGTAATAGAAGCTGAACCTTTCTATATTTCAGCCTTCTATGATGCGCCGCCCCGAGGAGGGGCAGCACATGACCAAGGGGCCGGGCTGTTCTGATTGTTGCAGGATCGGAGTGGCCTAGGGGTACAGGGAGTGCCTCCAGCGATGGGCCGGGTCAGGAAAGGCGGAATCGGAAGTCTCAGATCGGCGGTGTCAAAGGGACACCTGAGCCGATCTGACTTCCGAGGAGCCCTGCAGAAAACACCTCTTCTCTTGCGCGATTTTTACCTTGAGACACATTTTGTCTCGACCGCACGTCAATTTTTTTCGACTTCAATGACGCGTCTTCAAGTGTCATTTCCGCCATTCGGATTGTCGAACAGGCCATCTTCCCTCTCCATCCCGTACCGTCAAATCTGCCTAAATATGGCGGTTTGGTCTTGTTCGGGATTCCGAACGTTATAAATCAAGCACTTGCGAGCGCCCTATTTTCGTGCGAACCGGTATGCGAAAGCGGTATGGGGTATGCGTTTCCGGCATTAGATTTCCCCCCTTGCCATCGCAATAGTTGCCGCCTTTTTCGCTGGCCAGAGCGCCCTGTCGCTCGCCTGCGCTGTCCTTACATGAAGTCGCCGGATGGATTGATTTGCTGCCCGTGAGCTGGCCAATGGCTCCGTCACGGGCGTTTTCGTCCGGTGCCATGACCACTAGAACAAAGGGTAAAGACATGAAGAAGGCAAAACTGAGCCTCGCCTGGCAGATCGTTATCGGTCTGGTCCTGGGCGTTGCAATCGGCGCGCTGCTGAACCACTTCAGCGCGGAAAAGGCCTGGTGGATCAGCAACGTCCTCCAGCCCGCCGGTGACATCTTCATTCGCCTGATCAAGATGATCGTCGTCCCGATCGTGATTTCGTCGCTGATCGTGGGTATCGCCGGGGTTGGCGATGCGAAGAAACTGGGCAGCATCGGCCTGAAGACCATCATCTACTTCGAAGTGGTGACCACCATCGCCATCGTCGTGGGTTTGGTGCTGGCCAACCTGTTCCACCCGGGCGCCGGTATCGACATGAGCACCCTGGGTACCGTGGACATCTCCAAGTACCAGGCCACTGCGGCTGAGGTGCAGCATGAGCACGCGTTCATCGAAACCCTGCTGAATCTGATCCCGTCAAACATCTTCGCAGCGCTGATGCGTGGCGAAATGCTGCCGATCATCTTCTTCTCGGTCATGTTCGGCCTGGGCCTTTCGAGCCTGCAGGCAGAACTGCGCGACCCACTGGTACGCACCTTCCAGGCCGTCTCGGAAACCATGTTCAAGGTCACCCACATGATCATGAACTACGCCCCGATCGGTGTGTTCGCCCTGATCGCCGTGACCGTGGCCAACTTCGGCTTCAGCTCGCTGCTGCCGCTGGCCAAGCTGGTACTGCTGGTGTACTTCGCCATCGCCTTCTTCGCCTTCATGGTGCTGGGGCTGGTGGCCCGCGTGTTCGGCTTCTCGGTGATCAAGATCATGCGCATCATGAAAGATGAGCTGATCCTGGCCTACTCCACCTCCAGCTCCGAAACCGTGCTGCCGCGCGTGATCGAGAAAATGGAAAAGTACGGCGCGCCGAAGTCGATCTGCTCGTTCGTGGTACCGACCGGCTACTCCTTCAACCTTGACGGTTCGACCCTGTACCAGAGCATCGCGGCCATCTTCATCGCCCAGCTGTACGGTATCGACCTGTCGTGGAGCCAGCAGCTGCTGCTGGTGCTGACCCTGATGGTCACCTCCAAAGGCATCGCTGGCGTGCCGGGCGTATCGTTCGTGGTCCTGCTGGCTACCCTGGGCAGCGTGGGCATCCCGCTGGAAGGCCTGGCCTTCATCGCCGGTGTCGACCGCATCATGGACATGGCCCGTACCGCGCTGAACGTGGTGGGCAACGCCCTGGCGGCACTGGTCATCGCGCGCTGGGAAGGCATGTACGACGCGGCCAAGGGTGAGAAGTACTACGCCTCGCTGATGGCCGACAAAAAGGAAGCTGTAGTCGCTGGCGAAACCGCCAAGCGCTGAGCCTGATGGCAGCTTGACCAAGAGCCCCGACCTGTCGGGGCTTTTTGTTGTCTGTGAGATCTTGGGCCGCGTTGCGGCCCTATCGCGACGCAAGGCCGCAGCCTTCGCCTGCGATCGCCAGTCAGGGGCTGCGATACGCTATCATTCGGGCATTTTTCAGGGGGTACACGCGGATGCTCAACGGCCTTTGGCTTGGCTTTTTCCTGGTGGCGGCGGTGTCCGCCCTGGCCCAATGGCTGGTAGGCGGCAACGCTGGCATCTTCGCGGCAATGGTCGAAAGCATCTTTGCCATGGCCAAGCTGTCGGTCGAGGTGATGGTGCTGCTGTTCGGCACCCTGACCCTGTGGCTGGGCTTTCTGAAGATCGCCGAGAAGGCCGGTATCGTCGAATGGTTGGCCAAGGTGCTGGGCCCGCTGTTTGCCCGCCTGATGCCTGAGGTACCGCCCGGCCACCCTGCCCTGGGCCTGATTACCATGAACTTCGCCGCCAACGGCCTGGGCCTGGACAACGCCGCCACGCCGATTGGCCTGAAGGCCATGCGCGCACTGCAGGAGCTGAACCCCAGCAGCACCACCGCGAGCAACGCGCAGATCCTGTTCCTGGTGCTCAACGCCTCGTCGCTGACGCTGCTACCGGTCACCATCTTCATGTACCGGGCCCAGCAGGGCGCGCCCGACCCGACCATGGTGTTCCTGCCAATACTGCTGGCGACCAGCGTCTCGACCCTGGTCGGCCTGCTGTCGGTGGCTGTGATGCAGCGTTTGCGTCTGTGGGACCCGGTGGTGCTTGCCTACTTCATCCCCGGCGCTTTGCTGCTGGGCGGTTTCATGGCGTTTCTTGGCACCCTGTCGGCCGCCGCGCTGGCTAGCCTGTCATCGATCCTGGGCAACCTCACGCTGTTTGGCGTGATCATGCTATTCCTGGTGATTGGCGCCATGAGGCGGGTGAAGGTGTATGAAGCCTTTGTCGAAGGCGCCAAGGAAGGCTTCGACGTGGCCAAGAACCTGCTGCCGTACCTGGTGGCGATGCTGGTGGCGGTGGGTGTGCTGCGCGCCTCTGGCGCCCTGGAGCTGGCCCTGGACGGTATCCGTCATGCGGTGAACTGGATGGGCCTGGATACCCGCTTCGTCGAGGGCCTGCCCACCGCGCTGGTCAAGCCGTTCTCCGGCAGCGCAGCTCGGGCCATGCTGATCGAGACCATGCAGACCCAAGGCGTGGACAGCTTCCCGGCCCTGGTAGCGGCAACGATTCAAGGCAGCACCGAAACCACCTTCTACGTACTGGCCGTGTACTTTGGCGCAGTGGGCATCCAGCGCGTGCGCCATGCGGTGGGTTGCGCACTGCTGGCCGAGTTTTCCGGGGTGATTGCGGCGATTTTCATCTGCTACTGGTTCTTCGCCTGAACCTTCAGTTGAGCCTGGTTGGCCTGGCCAATGGTCCAGCCCACCACCTGCCCCACCAGCTGGTCGCTGGCCTGGCCGAAGCCGGCGACCACCGCTGACACCTGCTTGTCGGCCAGCGGCTGGCGGACCTCGAAGCGCTTGCTGGCCAGGATACGCTGGGTGCGGCCCTGGACCAGACGCGCGTCGTAGCGGATCACCACCTCCACTGCCCCGCCCGGGCGGTATTCACTCTGAAACGCCTGCAACTCGCCAGCCAGCTCGTAGTCGGCCTGCAGGTTGCTGTCGTCGGCGCTCAGGCGCTGCACCTGGCCGTCGCGCTGAAAACCATCGAGCAGGCGGTTGCGCAGCAGCACCGGGGCCGCATCGCTCCAGCGCGCGCCCTTGTAACTGCTGACCACATCGCCCTGCGGGATGACGGCAATGCGGGGCCCCGCCAGCACTTCACTGGCCAGCGGCTTGTTCAGGCGCAAGGACCAGTCCAGCGGCGCCGCCGTGCGGCTGGGCTGGTTTACCGGCAGGCGATAGAGGTCGAAGGGTTCGGTCTTGGGCAGGATTGAGCAGGCACTGGCCAGGCTAAGCGCGGCCGCGAGGGCCAGCAGGCGCATCGACAGTTTCATGGCTGGAACTCCTTGTTGTTGTCGCGGCCGAGCAGGTAGCCGCTCGGGTCGGCCTCCAGTTGCCGGGAAATGCCTTTTAGCGCGTTGAGGGTTTCGCGCAGCTCGCGAATGGCTGGGGTGAGCTGATTCAGGCCCTGGGCGCCATCGCCGATGGCCTCGCTGTTGTTTTTCAGCAAGTTGTTGATGGTGGCAGTGCTTTCGGCCAAGGACTGCATGGCCTGTTCGGCACTGCCGATTGCCTGCTTGCCATCGCTGGCCAGCAGGCCGTTGGCATTGCGCATCAGTGCCTGGGTTTCGGCCAACGTGGCACTGGCCTGCTTGCCCACCTGCACCAGTTGCTCGATGGCCTGGGCGATGCTGCCGTGCTGGCCGGCGAAGGCACCCGTGGTCTTGTCGAGGTTGGCCAGGGTGCTGCTGAGGTGGCCGATGTTGTCCTCGGAGAACATCTGGTTGGCGTTGTGCAGCAGCAGGTTGATGTTGGTGACCAGGTCACTGCTGTCGTTGAGCAGTCGCGAGATCGGCGACGGCGAGGCGATGATCACCGGCAGCTTGCCATCCTTGCCTTTCAGTTCCGGGCTTTGCGGGGTGCCGCCGCTGAGCTGGATGAACGAGTTGCCTGTCACGCCGGCCAGGGTCAGCTTGGCCTGGGTGTCTTCTTTTACCGGGGTGTCGCCGCTCAGGCGCACCCGGGCCAGTACCCGGCGCGGGTCTTTCGGGTCCAGTCGCAGGGTGGATACATCGCCGACCTTGATGCCGTTGTACTGCACCGGGCTGCCGCGCGACAGACCGGAAACGGCTTCGTTGAACACCACTTCGTAATCCTTGAAGGCGTCATCGACGCTGGACTTGGTCAGCCAAAGGCCGAACAGCATGGCACCAGCCACCACCAGGACGGTGACCAGGCCGATAAGAACGTGATGGGCTCGGGTTTCCATTGCTCAGCGCTCCTGCCCGGCACGGGTGGCGGCCTGCTCGGCGGCGCGCCCGCGTGGGCCGTGAAAGTATTCTTGAATCCAGGCGTCGTTGGTCTGTTCGACCTCGGCCAGCGGGCCGGCCACCAGGACCTTTTTCTGCGACAGCACCGCGATGCGGTCGGTAATGGTGTAAAGGGTGTCGAGGTCGTGTGTGATGAGGAACACCGACAAGCCCAGTGCATCGCGCAGGGTCAGGATCAGCTGGTCGAACGCGGCGGCGCCGATCGGGTCCAGGCCGGCGGTGGGCTCGTCGAGAAACAGGATGTCCGGGTCCAGTGCCAGGGCACGGGCCAGCGCTGCACGCTTGATCATGCCCCCCGACAGCGAGGACGGGTACTTGTCGGCGGCGGAAATGGGCAACCCGGCCAGGGCCAGCTTCACGCCGGCCAGGTGCTCGGCATCGGCGCGGGACAGCCCGGCGTGTTCGATCAACGGCAACGCTACGTTCTCGGTGACGGTAAGCGAAGAGAACAGCGCGCCCTTCTGGAACAGCACGCCGAAGCGCCGTTCCACCAGCGAGCGCTGCTCTTCGCCAAGGCCCGCGAGGTCCTGGCCGAACACCTTGATCAGCCCCTCATTGGGCCGGCGCAGGCCAATGATGCTGCGCAGCAGTACCGACTTGCCGCTGCCCGAACCGCCGACCACGGCCAGGATTTCACCACGGTACAGGTCCAGGTCCAGGTTTTCATGCACAACCTGGGAGCCGAAGCGGTTGCAGATGCCGCGGGCTTCGATCACTTTTTCCCGGTCATTCACCAGCCCATCTCCATGAAGAACAGGGCGGCCACGGCGTCCAGCACGATGACCACGAAAATTGACTGCACCACCGCCGAGGTGGTGTGTGCGCCCACCGATTCGGCGCTGCCGCTGACCTTGAAGCCTTCGAGGCAGCCGATGGCGGCGATCAGGAAGGCAAAGAACGGCGCCTTGGCCAGGCCCACCAGGAAGTGTTGCACGCCGATATCGCTTTGCAGCAGCGACAGGAACATGGCCGGTGAGATGTCCAGCGACAGGGCGCAGACCACTGCGCCGCCGACGATGCCGCAGATCATCGCGATGAAGGTGAGCAAGGGCAGCGTAATCAGCAACGCCAGTACCCGTGGCACCACCAGCAGCTCCATGGGGTTCAGGCCCAGGGTGCGGATGGCGTCGATTTCTTCGTTGGCCTTCATCGAGCCGATCTGCGCGGTGAAGGCGCTGGCGGTGCGGCCGGCCATGAGGATGGCGGTCAGCAGCACGGCGAACTCGCGCAGGAACGAGAACGCCACCAGGTCGACGGTGAAAATGGTCGCGCCGAACGCGGCCAGCACCGTGGCACCGAGGAAGGCCACCACCGCGCCTACCAGGAAGGTCAGCAAGGCGACGATAGGGGCTGCGTCCAGCCCGGTCTGCTCGATATGTGCAACAACCGGCGTGAGGCGCCAGCGGTGCGGTGTGAGGGCGCGGCGCAGCAGGGTTTCGAGGATGACCCCGATGAAGCCCAGCAACTGCATGGAGTCTTGCCACAGGGTGCCGACGGCACGGCCGATGCGTTCCAGCAGCATCAGCAGTACGTTGCGCTCGGGTTCCTTGACCGGGATGCAGTAGTCCTGGACCGAGCAGTAGACGTTCTTGAGCAGTGCGCGGCTGGCTTCGGGCAGGTCTTCGGTGCAGTGTGACAGGCGCTCGGAGCCAAGCAGCTCGGCCAGAAGCGATGCCCCGGCGGTGTCCAGGCGGCCCAGTTGGCTGAGATCGGCGACGGTGTCGGCAGGGTATTGGGCGCGCAGCTGCTCGCTCTCGCGCCTGAGGCTGGCGTAGTGCGCCAGGGTCCAGTCACCGGTTATGCGCAGGCAGGCCGGTTGGCTGCTGGCGTCCAGGGTGGCGCTGGGGGTGGTCATAGGCTCCATGCAATTGACTCGGCGCTAAGGCTTAGGGGCTGATCATAGCGCAGCGGGCATGGGCTGTTTGGTGATTATGTGCTGTGTGTTGATGCCCCGGGGGCGCATAGCGCCCCCTTTCATTTACTGCGCTGGCGTGTCGTCGACCACCTTGAAGCGCAGTACGCCAATCACCTGGCCATCTTCGGTCAGCACCCTGACCTGCCATTTGCCCACCGGGTTTGGCGGGAAGTTCTGCTTGTGGGTCCAGGCCCGGTAGCCTTCCTTGCGCCCGCCGTGGATGTCCAGGGCGATGCGGTCAACTTCCTTACCGTCCTTTTGCCACACATGGTAGATCCGCTCGTTCAGGCCGCGGGGTGCGTTGATGGCGGTGTAGGCGTACAGGCCACTGCTGCGGATGCGGCTGGCGGCAATCTCGTCCAGCGACTCGCCTGGCTGGCGGTTCAGCACTTCGGTACTCACCGCCACCTCGGTCATCCACAGGGTGGCTGGCGGTACCCAGGAGCGCAGCAGCCAGCCCCCGGCACCGACCGACAGGGTAACCAGTACCAGCGCCACGGCGCGGCGCCAGTTGTTGATCGGGAAGCTGCTGGCCAGGCTGGGGAACGACAGGGCCATGGCCGCGATCAGGGCCAGCTTGAAGCTTTGCGCGGTGGTCAGATGCAGGATGATCGGCAGTGCGGTCAGCAGGGCGGCGAACAGCGTCAGGGTATGCAGCGCCAGGAACAGCCAGCGCCGCGGTGCCAGCCACTTGTAGTACAACGGGTCGATGATCGAAATCAGGCCCGCGGCGCCGAGCAAGCCGGTGAATACCAGCTGGCCGCTGTTCCAGGTGGTGGTGATGAAGAAGAACGGCAGCACGAAGAACAGCGTTTCCTGGTGGATCATCTGCGTCGCGTAGCGCAACAGCGGCTGCGGGATTTCGCGGTTGAAGGTGCGGGCGAACAGGCCGGTGAGGGTGTTTTCCAGCATCAGCCAGACCCAGCTGACCAGCATGAGTACGGCAACCCAGCTGGCCAGGCCGGCCTGGCGGTCGACCAGGATGAAGCTGCCGATACCGGAGAGGAAACCGCCGAGCGCGATGATGCCGGGGTAGCGTTTGAGCAGTTCGATGATGCGCTGGACGATATGGGGGATTTGGGGCATTGGGGGCTACAACAGAAAGGGTGAGGTGGCTGTACGGCCCCTTCGCGGGCTTGCCCGCTCCCATAGGGTTCGGCGCTAACGCCCGCGAAGGGGCCGGTACTGGCAAAAGGATACCGCCGATTCACCGCTCCCGTGTAGCACCACTCGGCCGTTCAGGCCCATGCCGTCGCCAGCGCAGCAACCCTGCCGCCAGGATCAGCCCCACAAGCAAGGCGGCCAGCCCGTAAAGCTCGTCGTAGCCAAGCAACGGCTTCTCGATACGCAGGTAGCCCTCTTCCCTGAGCAGTTCTTTCAGCGCCGCGTTGGCCTGTTCCAGGCTGACCTGGCGCAGCTTGCGCACCGGGTTGGCAAAACGCCCGTCGGTATAGTCGTTCAGCGCGCCCCAGTAATAGTCGGCCAGGGCGCTGTTGCCTTGGGTGCTCCAGCTCTCCTTGGCGACGCTAGCGTCCTTGATGCGGGCGAAGGTGTCCGGGTCCAGGCCTTCCTTGCGCAGGTGCTCGAACAGGGCCTGCATTACCTTTACCGCCTTGTCGATGTCATCGCGCTCAAGGTCGGCGTTGAGGCTGAGCAGGCCGGTGTCGCCAAAGCTCTCGCGCTGCACCGATGGACCGTAGGACAGCCCGTTGCGCAGGCGTAGCTGGTCGTACAGCGCCCAGTCCAGGTAGCGCGACAGCAGGTCGAGGGTGGCCTGGTGGTCGTTGTCCAGCACCGGCTCGATGAACAGCCAGTGCAGTTTGACGCTGTCACCCAGCCAGCCCCGGGTCAGGTCGCGACGTTGTTCGGCCTGGTGGGTGATGCTCTCCAGGTTGCGGCGCTCCTCCGGTTCGGTGGCTGGCAGTTCGCCAAAGGTCCGTTCCAGATAAGCCGGCAGCAGCCGGTCGAGGCCGCCGACCATGATCAGGGTCATGTTGTTGGCCGCGTACCAGCGGTCACGCAAGGCTTGCACCTGCTCCAGGGTCATGTCGTCGATATTGGAGCGCTCCGGGCATTTCAGCCCCAGCTCGGTGGCCAGCTGATCGCTGGCGGGGTGGCCGATGTCCTGGCGGTCGAGCCAGCGCTGCAGGTGGCCATAATGACCGCCATCTTCGCGTTCGATGATGCGCTTGGCGGTGACCAGGGCCTTGGCATCGATAGGGGTGTCGCGGATGACCGCCAGCAGCAGGTCGAGTACCTTGCGCTGGTTGCGCGCCGGGGCTTCGATCACGAAGGTGGTGTCGGCACTGCTGGTATAGGCGTTCCACTCGCCGCCCAGCGTTTGCAAACGCTCTTCCAGGCCGCCCTCGCCTGTTTCGTCGATGCCGCTGAACAGCAGGTGCTCAAGCAGGTGCGGCAGTTCTTTCTGCTCGCAATCGAAGTCGTCCAGGCCGACCCCGACCACCAGGCGGATCGCCACATGGTCACGCTCGTAGCCGTCTTTCAGGATGACCTGCAGGCCGTTGGGCAGCAGGTAGCCCTCAACGCGTGAGCGGTCGAGGGCCAATGAGGACAGGCTGCAGATCAGCAGACAAACGAACATCAGGCAACGCATGGGCGAGCGAGAATCCTCTGGTAGGCAAAATCAGGGCAGACGGGCTTCGTCCGGCACGCTGTCGAGCATCAGGCCGCCGGTGTCCGAGCCGCCCAGTACCACATAGGCACTGCTGCAGAACAAAGAGTTCAACCGCTTCATGTCGGCAATCAGCTCCAAGTGTAGCGAACTGGTCTCGATACTTTGCACCACCTTACGCTGCAAGCGGCTGACATGGGCGTGCGCCAAGCGCCGTTCCTGGGCGCGAAAACGGCGTTTTTCACGCAGCAGCAAGCGGGCGCTCTCCGGGTCGGCGCTGAGAAACACCGACAGACCCAGGCGCAGGTTGGCCAGTAATTGCTCCTGCAGGCCGGTGAGCTCTTCCAGGCCTGTCTGGGAAAACTCCCGGCGCTGGCTGGTTTTCTGCTGCTGGACCTTGCGTAGCATGCGCTCGATCAGGTCGCAGGCCAGCTTGAGGTTGATCGCCAGCTCGATGATCTCGGCCCAGCGGCGGTTGTCCGGCTCGCTGAGGTCCTCGCGCGACATTTGCGCCAGGTACAGCTTGATCGCGCTGTACAGCGCTTCGGCGTCTTCGCCCAGGACGCGGACCTGCTGTGGCAGGGCGGTCTGGGTGCCGCGCAGGGCACCGAGCACGGCTTCGAGCAGGCTGTCGACGATATCGCCCAGGCGCAGGGTTTCGCGGCAGGCGTTGGCCAAGGCCAGGCTGGGCGTCTCCAGTGCCGAGGCGTCGAGGTGGCGTGGGCGCACTTGTCCGTTGCCGGCTTCGCGCTCGGGCAGCAGGGTATTGCATAGCCGGCCCATCAGTTTGACTGTGGGTAGCATGAGCAGGCAGCGCAGTGTGTTGTAGAGCAGGTGGAAGCCGATCACCAGCTCTTGCGGGCTGAAGCTGAGGGAGTCCATCCACTCCACCAGCGGGTGCAGCACGGGAATGATCAGCAGCAGGCCGAGCAGCTTGTACAGCAGGCTGCCCAAGGCCACCCGGCGCCCGGCGGTGTTCTGCATGCTGGTGCTGATGAAGGCCAGCAAGCCACTGCCGATGTTGGCGCCGACCACCAGGCCGATGGCCACCGGCAGGCTGATGACTTCGGCGCCTGCCAACGTTGCGGTGAGCAGCACGGCGGCAAGGCTGGAATAGGAAACCATCGCGAACATGGCGCCGACCAAGGCGTCCAGCATGATGTCGCCGGTTAGTGAAGCGAACAGCACTTTAACGCCTTGGGCATGGGTGATCGGTGCAGCTGCCTGCACGATCAGTTCCAGTGCCAGAATGATCAGGCCAAGCCCGATACCAACCCGGCCCAGTTGGCCTGCCCGTGTCTGTTTGCGCGAGAGGAAGAAGATTACGCCCAGGAAAATCAGCAGCGGTGACAGCCACGACAGGTCGAAGGTCAGTACACGGGCCATCAGCGCGGTACCCACATCGGCACCCAGCATGATCGCCAGGGCCGGGGTCATGGCCATCAGGCCCTGACCGACGAAAGATGTGACCAACATGGCCGTGGCGTTACTGCTCTGGACCATGGCGGTGACCAGAATGCCGGCGATGAACGCCAGCGGTCGCTTGTCCATGTTCTGGCTGATGATGCGCCGCAGGTTCGAGCCGAATACCCGGAGGATGCCGGTACGCACGATATGGGTGCCCCAGACCAGAAGCGTCACGGCTGAGAGCAGGTTGAGCAGGGTCAGCATGGCGAAGGCCCCCTGTTGCACTGGCCCACCGGGCCAAGAAAAGATACGTGAGCTTTTGAAGAATTTTCAGTGCTCACTCAAAGCTTTAGTTGTTTTGCGCAGCTGTCGCCAGCTTCGCATGGCTGTCATTTGTTTGAAAACGATCAGACATGAAAAAAGGGCCCTGCGAAGGGCCCTTTCTGTTTTGCACTTCCGGGGGTTATTGACCCGGAATGTCTTTGCGCAGTTTCACCGGGTCTTGCTCTTTGCCCTCTTTGCGGGCTGAGGCGGTGCGCATGCGGATGTTGATGGCTTCCACCGCCAGCGAGAACGCCATGGCGAAGTAGACGTAACCCTTCGGCACGTGCACGTCGAAAGATTCGGCGATCAGTACGGTACCGACCACGATCAGGAACGAAAGTGCGAGCATCTTCAGCGACGGGTGTTTGTCGATGAAATTGCTGATGGCACCGGCGCACAGCATCATCACCAGTACGGCGACAACGATGGCGGCGATCATCACCGGCACGTGGGACACCATGCCCACTGCAGTGATTACCGAGTCCAGCGAGAACACGATGTCGATGATGGCGATCTGGATGATGGTGTAGAAGAACTTGCCACCTGCGCCTTTCGGCTCATCCGGGTTTTCGTCTTCGCCTTCCAGGCCGTGGTAGATCTCTTGCGAGCTCTTCCATAGCAGGAACAGGCCACCGAAGAACAGGATCAGGTCACGCCCGGAGATGCCTTGGCCGAACACCACGAACAGGTCGGCGGTAAGGCGCATGACCCAGGTGATCGACAGCAGCAGCAGGATACGGGTGACCATGGCCAGGGCCAGGCCGAAGATCCGGGTGCGCGGCTGCATGTGCTTGGGCATGCGGCTGACCAGGATCGAGATCATGATGATGTTGTCGATCCCGAGGACGATCTCAAGCGCGGTGAGGGTAAAAAAGGCAACCCAGATTTCCGGGCTGGTCAGCCATTCCATGTAATTTCCTTCGAGCGGTAATGGCAACGCGCCCCGGTCAGGGCGCGTCGCGTAGTTGATACGTCTGTATTAAAGACTACTGAACAGCGGGAAAATCCCCATCAGAAGTGCGGCGAGCATTATGCACAGGCACACCAGCACTGCCCACTTGAGCGTGAAGCGCTGATGATCGCCGAACTCGATGCCGGCCAGGGCCACCAGCAGGTAGGTGGAGGGTACCAGCGGGCTGAGCAGGTGTACCGGTTGCCCGACGATCGACGCACGGGCCATTTCCACCGGGGTGATGCCGTAGTGGCTGGCGGCTTCGGCCAGCACCGGCAATACGCCGTAGTAGAAGGCATCGTTGGACATGAAGAAGGTGAACGGCATGCTCACGATCGCGGTGATTACCGCCAGGTAAGGGCCCAGCGCTTCGGGGATGACGGCCAGCAGGCTCTTGGACATGGCGTCGACCATGCCGGTACCCGACAGGATACCGGTGAAGATGCCAGCAGCGAAGATCAGCCCGGTCACGGCCAGCACGCTGCCGGCGTGGGCGGCGATGCGGTCCTTCTGCTGCTGCAGGCACGGGTAGTTGACGATCATGGCGATGCTGAAGGCGATCATGAACAGCACGGGCAGTGGCAGCACGCCGGCGATCAGCGCGACCATCAGGGCGGCGGTCAGGGCACCGTTGAAGTACAGCAGCTTGGGCCGGCGTGCCTCCGGGAATTGCGAAACGGTGATTTCGCTGTGGTCGATATCGTCGGTCGGCAGGTGCAGTTCGCCCAGGCGGGCACGTTCACGCTTGCCGTACATGTAGGCAATGGCCAGGATCGCCACCACGCCGAACAGCATGGCCGGGATCATCGGCACGAAGATGTCCGAAGGGTCCACATGCAGCGCACTGGCGGCACGGGCGGTCGGGCCACCCCAAGGGGTCATGTTCATCACCCCGCCGGCGAGGATGATGAGGCCGGCCATGATCCGCGGGCTCATGCCCAGGCGGCTGTACATAGGCAGCATGGCGGCGCAGCAGATCATGTAGGTGGTGGCGCCGTCACCGTCGAGCGAGACCACCAGGGCCAGCACGGCGGTACCGACCGAGACTTTCAGTGGGTCGCCCTTGACCAGTTTGAGGATCTTGCGCACGGCTGGGTCGAACAGGCCGGAGTCGATCATCAGGGCGAAGTAGAGGATGGCGAACATCAGCATCACGCCGGTAGGCGCAAGCTTGCTGATGCCTTCGAGCATCATGGGGCCGATCTTGGCGGAGAAACCGCCGAACAGGGCGAACAGGATCGGTACCAGGATCAGTGCGATCAAGGCCGACAGGCGCTTGGTCATGATCAGGTACATGAAGGTGATGACCATGGCAAAGCCGAGGAAGGTCAGCATGGCAATACTCCAGGGGTGGCGCGGCGAAAGGAAAGTCTATTCGGGCGGATCAGCGCGTCAGGCGCTGCGCAGGGAGCATGCGGAGGGGTACTGCAGGAAGGCGGGCACAGGAATACATCAGAATCACCATTGTTGTTGTTGATTGGGCCGGGCGCAGTGTTTACCGGGTGCCCTGGCTGACCGGTCTTGTGCCGGTAGTGGCGGCTATCCTATGAGGGCAAGCTTTCAGCCAGCTTTCGCTGAGGCAAAGGCGACGAGAGGTAGGTGATGCAGAATGTGACCGAAGGGGGCTGCCATTGCGGCGCCTTGCGTTACCGGTTGGAGGGTGACCTGACAGACATTGCCCACTGCCACTGCACGATTTGCCGCCGGGTAAGCGGTGGGCTGGTTGTGACCTGGGTCACCCTGCCCCGTTCGGGGTTTGTGTGGCTGGCGGGTGAACCGAACTGCTATGTGGCACCGGCCAGTTGCAGCCGGTACTTCTGCGGGCAGTGTGGGGCGCACGTCGCGCTGGTGACCACGCACAGCCCTGAGACGATCGACGTGACGGTGGCGACGCTGGATCACCCGGAGCGGGTGCGGGCCAACCGGCATATCTGGGTGGGCAGCCGGTTGCCGTGGTTGCATCTGGATGAGGATTTGCCAGAAGAGGATGGCGAAAGCCAGTAAGCAATTGTGCTGGTGCTGCAGGCCCTATCGCCGGCAAGCCAGCTCCTACAGGTACTGCGCAATATTCAAGGCCTGTGCAGAATTTGTGGGAGCTGGCTTGCCGGCGATAGGGCCGGCACAGCCATGCTTACAATTGCAGGCCACCCGCAGCTTTATGCAGCGCCCGCAAATGCTCACCGATCTGCTTCACATTGGCCTCGACCGCGGCAATTTCCTTGGCCCGTGATGGTTCCAGCAGCGCCCTCACCTCTTTGTCCAGGCTGGTGCTCAAGCGCAGCAGCTGCGCCTGGCGTTCGCTGCTGACCTGCTCGAGGTGCTTGCGCTCTTCGGGTTGTGGCAGCCCGTAGCCCTTGGCATCGAGCAACTCTGCCGGGCGGCTGAGGAAACCACTGTTGGCGAGCATCTGCTTGAGGGTGGCGTCAGCTTTGTTGATGCTGCCATCTTTCAGCGCTGCGGCATTCAGGTAACGTTGCTTGACCTCGTCCTGGGCCAGCAGCAGTTGCCGGCGCAAGCTGGCCTGTTCAAGCAGCAGCAACGCAGCGCTGGTGCGCAGGTCGGCCTTGGCGAACCAGGGGCGGCGCTGTTCGGCATCCTGGGCCAGCCAGTCTTCAACCAGGGCCTGCTTGATCGGCAGCTGTTTCCTCAGTACCTCGAACATGGCCTGGTAGCGGTCGCGGTAAGAGTCGAAGCGGTAGCCCAGGCGCAACGCCTCGCGTGGGTCGTCGAGTACGCTGGTGTCGGCCAGCCCCCTGCCCTTGAGCACGGCCAGCAAACCGTTGGGCATGATGCTGTCGAGGTCGTTCAGGCGTGGGTTGGCGGTGCCGCTGCGCAGCAGTTTCAGTGACTCCACCGCACAGTTGTTGGACAGGAACCAATAGTTGCCGTCATAGCTCCAGTGCATCTCGGCGGCCTGACGCACCAGGTTCTCGACTTCATCGCGGCTGAGCTTCAGGGGTACCGACGCCAGGCTACGCAGTTCGGTCTTGGTGTACTCATCGATCACCTGGCCCAGCGGCAGTACGAACAATCGCGAGGGGTAGACACCCACCAGGCCGTCCCAGCTGGACAGCTGCACGTCGTTGACGAAGGCGCGGTACGACAGCACCAGGCTCTGGTCGAGGTCCAGGCGGCAGTCCGGCCCGCGTGGGCGGCCGGGCTTGCAGATCACCAGGCGCAGCATGCTGTGGCCCCACCGGCTGACCAGGTTCTGGTTGGCTTCGGCCAGCAGGTAATCCACTTCATACACCCGCTCGGGGTCGATTTCACCCAGCGGCTGGCGGGCGAAGTCGCTGCCCGCGTTGATGAACGGCAGGCCCTTGGCGCAAGTGTCCTGTTGGGGTGCCCAGCCGAAATGTTCGCGCAGGTATTGGTTGAGTGCCGGGCGGCGGCAGCCGTAGCTCGGGTCGAGGAGGAAGTACTCCATGTTGACCGCGATGTACTCCTTGGGGCTGCTCAGCTCATAGCTGTCGGGGCTGCGCACGAACTGGCCATTGTGCTGTTCGCGCTCCCCGCGTCGGCCCACATATTGCTGCCAGCCGGCCAGGTCGAGCAGGCGCGGGTCGTCGCTGAGGGTGAAGCGGCGCTCGGCCTGGCCGCGGCATTCTTCGGGCAGGCCAATCTTGCCCAGTGTGCCTTGCTGGCGCTTGCAGCGGGCAATCAGCGAATTCTCGGCACCGGTCCACAGGCGGGCACGGTCGTAGATATGGGTGAGCTCGTGCAGCACGGTGGCCAGCAGCTCCTCACGTACCGTGCCATGCGGGCGGTTGGTGCGCTCGGTGGCGGCGCTGCCATCGGTGAGGCCGGGCAGCAGGCGACGGTTGAGTTCGAGTGTGGACACCAGCGATGCCTGGCCGTAGGCGTCGGCAGGCATGTTGTCGCTCCAGCTGACCCGCACGCGGCGGTCCAGCTGTTGCTTGAAGCGCGGAGGCAGCTTGCCCATGGCCTCGTCGAGCAGGGCCTGGGTGGCTTGGGTTTGTTGGGGGTCAAGGCCGGATGCCTGCAGCTCAAGCTGCAGGTCGGCCAATGCGGGTGTGCCGAGCAGCGTCAGGACGCAGCCGAGCAGCCAGGCACGTATGCGGTTCACAGCGCGAGGATGGCTTCAGCCAGTACCTGATCGCTGGCACCGCGGGCTTCTGGCACACGCTCGCGCAGGGTGCTGAAGGCGGCCTCGAGCTGGACACCGCGAATGTCACCATTGCTGGCGACGAAGCTGGCGGCGTCATCGTGGGCTTCGCGTACCACTTTGGAGTCGCGAATGGATGTGGTGGTGTCTGAGGTGAAGTCGATCGAGCGGCCAAAGGCACGCACGATGATGTTGCTGGTGGCCACCAAGGTCTGTGCATGAGCCAGGTCGGCCAGCAGCAGCATGCCGAGGGTAGCGGCAATCAGCGGTTTACGCATGGAGCATCTCCGAAAAAATACAGGGAGTCAGATGTAGTTATTGGACGAGAATCGCCTGCGCCAGTTCCAGGTCGCCGACGGCGTGCTGTGAACAATTGTGGCGTAATGATTCCAGCGCGGCCTCCAGCCGCACGCCGCGGATCTGGCCGTCGCTGGCAACGAAGGCAGCCGCATCGTCGCGCGCCTGGCGAACCAGCTTGCGATCAAACGGTGCGGTGGTGACCTGGCTGGTGACATAGCCGGTGATGACCAGGCTTTGCGTGGTGGTATCCATGGCATGGGCACTGGCCATGCCGGCAACGGAGAACAGCAGCGGCAACAGATAACGCATGGGCTCTACAACGGCTCGGAACGTGGGCGGCAAAGTTGGGTGCGGCTGTGCTGGGGGTGACCAGCACAGCTGAACGGCTCAGCCGGGCTCAGAGCGCCAGGATGGCCTGGGCCAGTTGCGCGTCGCTGGCCTGCAGGGCCGGCATCTGCGAGCGGATGTGCAGGAAAGCGCTCTCCAGCTTGGCACCGCGGATGTCGCCTTGGCTGCCAACGAAGCTGGCGGCGTCGTCACGGGCGGCCTGCACGATCTTGTCGTCTTTGAAAGACGAGGAGATATCGGAAGTGGCATCGGTGGATGCGGCTACTGCGCCAACGACGGCGTCGGTGGTGACAACGAAGCTGGTGGCGTGTGCGGTGCCGGCCAGGCTCAGCATCAGGGCGGCGCCAATCAGGTATTTACGGGACATGATGGTGAACTCCTGGACTAGGATCGGGTGGTTCTGTTTATCGGACGCTCATACAGCTCGTCGCGGTACGTTTAACAGCGGCTTTCAACAGACTGTTAAGCCAAGCGTATCACGCGCCGTTGTTTGTGGAAGTTAATGAACGGCACGCCAGATAACTGTACTGGCTTTTTTTCAATATTTATAAACTGTACCTATTAGCATGAAAACGGCTCTAGCGCGCGGCCTGGAAATAAAAAAACCCGTCGCAGTCACCTGCAACGGGTTTGGGAATTCGCGGTGCCAGCGAAGCCGGCAAGCCGGAGCTTAGCGCCAGAAAGGCTTGCTCAGCTCTTCGTAACGCTGCGACTCGCTGATACCGGCGTCAGCCAGCAGACGGCCGTCCAGGCGAGCCAGTTGACGGCGGCTGGCCATACGGCGCTGCCACAGCAGCAGGGTCGACAGTGCGCGCAGGGGCAGCGAGGCGTTGGATTGCTGGGCGTTGCTTTCAAAAACCAGACCGGAACTGAGGGTACGTTCCATGATGCTTCATCCTTCCGCTTATGGCGGGATTAGGTAGTGATTTAACTGATGCCAATGATCCTCCTCTGTTGTCCATAACAGTAGATACAGTTCTGTTGAAAGACGATGGCTCAGTTAACTGTGTAACCCTACTGTTGCACTCGAAAATGGCGCAACTGTACTGGTCTGCACGAATATGGTGCATTTTAAGGTCGTGAGAAGGTTTTGAACGGCAGGGACCGGCACAAAACCGGTACAGTAGAACAGTTTATGTCGAGGTAGATGACCCAACTGTGTAGCACAGGCTTGTAGGGGTGGCCTTGTGTCGCGATAGGGCCGCAGAGCGGCCCCAGTATTGCGATGTCACAGCTGAGTTGGAGGCGCTGCTGTGCAGCCCATCTGCATCAGCTAGCCAGCATGCGCCCGGTTTCTTCCAGGTTCTCGTGCCAGCTCAGCGCTTCACGCAGGATGTGCGGAGTGTGGCCGCCACGCTGGCAGGCGCGATCGAAGTAATCGTTCAGCGCAGCGCGGTAGTCTGGGTGCACGCAGTTGTCGATGATCGCCCGTGCCCGCTCGCGCGGCGCCAGGCCACGCAGGTCGGCCAGCCCTTGCTCGGTGACCAGGATGTCCACGTCGTGCTCGGTGTGGTCGACATGGCTGACCATCGGCACCACGCTGGAGATCGCGCCGCCTTTGGCAATCGACTTGGTGACGAATACGGCCAGGTGGGCGTTGCGGGCGAAGTCACCCGAGCCGCCGATGCCGTTCATCATCCGGGTACCGCACACGTGGGTGGAGTTGACGTTGCCGTAGATATCGAACTCCAGGGCGGTGTTGATACCAATGATGCCCAAGCGACGAACCACTTCCGGGTGGTTGGAGATTTCTTGCGGGCGCAGCACCAGCTTGTCCTTGTACCGCTCCAGGTTGCCGAAAACGTCGGCATTGCGGCGGCCGGACAAGGTGATCGAGCTGCCCGACGCGAAGCTCAGCTTGCCGGCGTCGATCAGGTCGAAGGTGGAGTCCTGCAGTACTTCGGAGTACATGGTCAGGTCTTCGAACGGCGACTCGATCAGGCCGCACATCACGGCGTTGGCGATGCTGCCGATACCGGCTTGCAGCGGGCCGAGCTTGTTGGTCATTCGGCCGGCTTCAACTTCATTCTTGAGGAAGTTGATCAGGTGGTCGGCGATGCCTTGGGTTTCGTCGTCCGGCGGCAGTACGGTGGACGGTGAGTCCGGCTGGTTGCTGATGACAATGCCGACAATCTTGGCCGGGTCGATCGGAATGGCGGTGCTGCCGATGCGGTCATCGACCTTGACAAGCGGGATTGGCGTGCGGGTCGGGCGGTAGGTCGGGATATAGATGTCGTGCAGGCCTTCGAGGTTGGGGTTGTGCGAGAGGTTGATCTCGACAATCACCTGCTTGGCAAAGATCGCGAAGCTGGCCGAGTTGCCTACCGACGTGGTTGGCACGATGTGGCCTTGTTCGGTGATGGCCACGGCTTCGATGACAGCGATGTCCGGCAGCTTCAGCTGCTGGTTACGCAATTGTTCGACGGTTTCCGACAGGTGCTGGTCGATGAACATCACCTGGCCGTCGTTGATGGCCTTGCGCAGGGTGCTGTCGACCTGGAACGGCATGCGGCGAGCCAGCACGCCGGCCTCGGTCAGTTGCTTGTCCAGGTCGTTGCCCAGGCTGGCGCCGGTCATCAGGCTGATTTTCAGTGGCGACTGCTTGGCACGTTCGGCCAGTGCATGCGGTACGGCCTTGGCTTCGCCGGCGCGGGTGAAACCGCTCATGCCGACGGTCATGCCGTCCTCGATCAGACCAGCGGCATCAGCCGCACTCATTACCTTGCTGTGCAGGGAGGACAAGCGGATACGATCACGGTACATGGATTGTTATCTCGGGCTACTGAAACTACTGCAGCGCAGTCTAGAGATTTAGCCCATTGCCGTCCCACGACCATGGTCGTATGAGAAGCCTTGAAGTAGAGCCGTTGATCCGGATCAATAAAAGGAAAGCCCCGGCAGAATCTGACCGGGGCTTCCTTTATATCAGTTGGTTTGCAGCGGCGGTTTTCACTCCACCGCCTTGACCATGTCTTCGATGACCTTCTTGGCGTCACCGAACACCATCATGGTCTTGTCCAGGTAGAACAGTTCGTTATCCAGGCCGGCATAGCCGCTGGCCATGGAGCGCTTGTTGACGATGATGGTCTTGGCCTTGAACGCTTCTAGGATGGGCATGCCGGCGATTGGCGATTTGGGGTCATTCTTCGCCGCCGGGTTGACCACGTCGTTGGCACCCAGCACCAGCACCACGTCGGCCTGGCCGAACTCGGCGTTGATGTCGTCCATCTCGAACACCTGATCGTACGGCACCTCGGCCTCGGCCAGCAGCACGTTCATGTGCCCGGGCATGCGCCCCGCCACCGGGTGGATGGCATACTTCACGGTCACGCCGTTGTGGGTCAGCTTCTCGGTCAGCTCCTTCAGCGCGTGCTGGGCACGGGCCACCGCCAGGCCATAGCCCGGGACGATGATCACGCTGTCGGCGTTGCTGAGCAGGAAGGTGGCATCGTCGGCCGAACCGGACTTCACCGGGCGTTGCTCTTTCGAGCCTTGAGCGGCGCCGGCGTCGGTATCGCCGCCAAAGCCACCGAGGATGACGTTGAAGAACGACCGGTTCATCGCCTTGCACATGATGTACGAGAGGATGGCACCGGACGAACCCACCAGCGAGCCTGCGATGATCAGCATCGAGTTGTTCAGGGAGAAGCCGATACCGGCGGCTGCCCAGCCCGAATAGCTGTTGAGCATCGACACCACCACCGGCATGTCGGCGCCGCCGATCGGGATGATGATCAGCACGCCCATGACGAAGGCCAGGGCCAGCATCAGGGTGAAGGCGCTGTAATGACCGGTGAAGGTGAACAGCAGGCCCAGGGCGATGGTGGTCAGGCCGAGGATCAGGTTCAGCTTGTGCTGGCCGGGGAACTGTACCGGGGCGCCCTGGAACAGGCGGAACTTGTACTTGCCCGACAGCTTGCCGAAGGCGATCACCGAACCGGAGAAGGTGATTGCACCGATTGCAGCGCCGAGGAACAGCTCCAGGCGGTTGCCGGTGGGGATCGGGTCGCTGATTGCGGCAACGATGCCCATCGACTGCGGCTCCAGCACGGCGGCAATGGCGATGAACACCGCAGCCAGGCCGATCATGCTGTGCATGAAGGCGACCAGTTCCGGCATCTTGGTCATCTCGACGCGCTTGGCCATGATCGAACCGGCAGTACCACCGACCAGCAGGCCGACGACGACGTAGCCAATACCCGCGGTAGCCAGCTCGGCGCCCAGCTTATAGATGAGGCCAACCGTGGTGAGCATGGCGATGCCCATGCCGATCATGCCGAACAGGTTGCCGCGCCGCGACGTGGTCGGGTGCGACAGGCCCTTGAGCGCCTGGATGAAGCAGACCGAAGCGACCAGGTACAGAAGTGTTACCAGATTCATGCTCATGCTTACTTCTGCCCCTCGTTCTTGGCTTTCTTCTTGAACATCTCAAGCATGCGGCGGGTGACCAGGAAGCCACCGAACACATTGACCGCGGCCAGGGCCACGGCGAGGGTGCCCATCAGCTTGCCGGCAGGGGTCACGGTGAGGGCGGCGGCCAGCATGGCACCGACGATCACGATGGCAGAGATGGCGTTGGTCACGGCCATCAGCGGCGTGTGCAGTGCCGGGGTGACGTTCCACACCACGTGGTAGCCCACATAGATGGCCAGCACGAAGATGATGAGGTTGTAGATGCCATGGGAAATCAGCATGTCTTCCATTGTCGTGCTCCTTAGCCGTTCTTGCGGACGACTTGACCATCACGGCACATGAGGCAGGCCGCGACGATGTCGTCTTCGAGGTTGATGACCAGCGCGCCGTCTTTGTCGAACAGCAGCTTCATGAAGTCCAGCAGGTTGCGCGCATACAGCGCCGAAGCATCGGCACCCAGCTGGGCCGGCAGGTTGGTCGGGCCGACGATCGTCACGCCGTTTTCCTTTACCACCTGGTCAGCAACGGTGAGCGGGCAGTTGCCACCCTGGGCTGCAGCGAGGTCGATGACCACCGAGCCGGGCTTCATCTGCGCAACGGTTTCGGCGCTGAGCAGCGTGGGTGCCTTGCGGCCTGGGATCAGCGCCGTGGTGATGACGATATCCGCTTGCCTGGCGCGCTCGTGCACCGCCTGGGCCTGGCGTTGCATCCAGCTGGCGGGCATGGGGCGGGCGTAACCGCCGACGCCTTCAGCGCACTCACGTTCCTCATCGGTCTCGTAAGGCACGTCGATGAACTTGGCACCCAGCGACTCGATCTGCTCCTTCACGGCCGGGCGTACGTCGGACGCTTCGATCACTGCACCCAGGCGTTTGGCGGTGGCGATGGCCTGCAGGCCGGCAACACCCGCCCCCAGGATCAGCACGCGCGCGGCCTTCACGGTACCGGCGGCGGTCATCAGCATGGGCATGAAGCGTGGGTAGTAGTGGGCAGCCAGTAGCACGGCCTTGTAACCGGCGATGTTGGCCTGCGACGACAGCACGTCCAGGCTCTGCGCCCGCGAGGTGCGTGGCGCGGCTTCTAGGGCGAAAGCGGTGATACCGCGTTCGGCCATCTTGCCGATCAGCTCGCTGTTGAAGGGGTTGAGCATGCCCGCCAGCAGGCTGCCGCTGTTGATCAGGGCCAGCTCCTGGTCGTTGGGGGCGACCACCTTGAGTACCAATTGGGCGCCGTAGGCATCGGCTGCGCTCCCAAGGGAAGCGCCCACGGCCTCATAGGCACTGTCCGGAATGCTGGCGTTGAGCCCTGCCCCCCGTTGGACGGTGACCTGATGGCCCTGGCCAATCAGTTTCTTGATGGTTTCCGGGGTCGCAGCGACCCTTGTCTCACCGGTCTGCGTCTCGAGAGGAACACCAATGTGCACGACTATTTCTCCTGCGGTGACCTTTTGTCTTTGTAAGAGCCAGCGCACTTCGGATGGTGCGCTGGGGCGGCTGTGGAGCGCCGACCCGCCGAATCCCGGGCGGGCGAAGCATTTTGCAGACGAACCCTGAGGCCTTCAACCGGTTATGGAGCGAAACGAAGTTAAAACTACAAGTCACCCTGTGACCGCTTGTCGCAGCGGTAAGGCTCCAGCCCGTCAAACATAGGCTATTGGGAGATTAGGAGAGAAAATCAAAAATATTTCGGTCAATTCGCTTATTGCACGGTGAATGTCGCAAAATACCGCGCAAAGCCGCGTGGTTAGCAGGGTTAAAGAGGGTTTACACGCTGGCATAACAGTTTATGCATATGCGACAAATACATATATCTGTAGGTGTTTAAAATAATTGACTACAGAGTCAATTTGTCGCACTTGGTCAGTTTGTTGCGGTGTAGGCCCGGGCCTGGCTCACCAGCCAGTCACGGAAGGCGCGCAGCGAGGCCGACTCCACCTTGCGCTCCGGAATCATCAGATAGTAGGCCTTGTTGCTGCTCAGGGCATGCCTGTTAGCGACCACCAACCTACCCTCCCCCAACTCGCGCTGGATCAGGAACGGGGGAATCAGCGCGATCCCCATTTCATGTATCGCCGCCTGGGCGAGCATCGAGAATAGTTCATAACGCGGGCCTGTCATGTCGCGCTCCACATTCATCCCCAGGCTGCCAAACCACTGCCGCCAGGCGTAGGGGCGCGTGCTTTGCTGCAGCAGCGGCAGTTGGGCGATGCGCTGTGCTTCGAGCATGCCCTGCCCAGCCAGCAATGCCGGGCTGCAGACGGGGACCGGGTTCTCCCCCATCAGCCGGTGCGACTGGGTGCCGGACCAGTCGGCATCACCGAAATAGATAGCGGCATCAAAGGGGGTGTCGGCGAAGAGGAATGGCCGGGTGCGGTTGGTGAGGTTGATCGTGACCTCCGGGTGGCGTTGCTGGAAGTCCTTGAGGCGCGGAAGCAGCCATTGGGTGCCAAAGGTAGGCACTACGGCCAGTTCGACCACGCTGGCGCCCTGCTGGCCCATCACCGACAGGGTATCGCGCTCTACGGCGTCCAGTTGTGCGGCAACCTGGCGGCTGTAGGAAAGACCAGCCTCGGTCAGCTTCACGCCGCGGCGCGAACGGCGGAACAGTTCCACATTGAGGAAGGCCTCGAGGCCGCCAATCTGCCGACAAACGGCGCCCTGGGTCAGGGCGAGTTCCTGCGCAGCCTTGGTAAAGCTCTCGTGGCGCGCCGCTGCCTCGAAGCAAACCAGGGCAGCTGTGCTGGGGATCTTGCGGCGCATGTACGTCAACCTCACTCGTAAGGCTGTTTATAAAGGGCTTACCGATTTACGAAGTGACAAATTATCACTAATTGGTGCGCAATCCTCGTTTGTCCCGGCGGTCGATCAGGCCTAGGCTCAAAGGCACAAGAAACTACCCCCTATTTCGAGGATTTCGCTCATGGCCGGTAAAGCAAGCTTCCACTGGATCGACCCGCTGCTGCTGGATCAGCAGCTCACTGAAGAAGAGCGCATGGTGCGTGACAGCGCTTATCAGTTCGCCCAGGACAAGCTGGCCCCGCGTGTGCTCGAGGCCTTCCGCCACGAGCAGACCGACCCGGCGATCTTCCGCGAGATGGGGGAAATTGGCCTGCTGGGTGCCACCATTCCCGAGCAATACGGCGGCAGCGGGCTGAATTACGTGTGCTATGGCCTGATCGCTCGTGAGGTTGAGCGTATCGATTCGGGTTATCGCTCGATGATGAGCGTGCAGTCGTCGCTGGTGATGGTGCCGATCAACGAGTTTGGTACCGAGGCACAAAAGCAGAAGTACCTGCCCAAGCTGGCCAGTGGCGAGTGGATCGGTTGTTTCGGCCTGACCGAGCCTAACCATGGCTCCGACCCTGGCTCGATGATCACCCGCGCCAGGAAGGTCGACGGCGGTTACCGCCTGACCGGGAGCAAGATGTGGATCACCAACAGCCCCATCGCTGATGTATTCGTGGTCTGGGCCAAGGACGATGCAGGGGATATCCGCGGCTTTGTCCTGGAAAAAGGCTGGCAAGGGCTCAGCGCCCCGGCAATCCATGGCAAGGTCGGCCTGCGCGCCTCCATCACCGGTGAAGTGGTCATGGATAATGTGTTCGTGCCAGAAGAGAACATCTTCCCGGATGTGCGCGGTCTCAAAGGCCCGTTTACCTGCCTCAACTCTGCCCGCTATGGCATCTCGTGGGGGGCGCTGGGTGCTGCCGAAGCCTGCTGGCACACCGCGCGTCAGTACACCCTGGACCGTCAGCAGTTCGGTCGCCCTCTGGCTGCCAACCAGCTGATCCAGAAGAAGCTGGCCGACATGCAGACCGAAATCACCTTGGCACTGCAAGGCTGCCTGCGCCTGGGGCGTATGAAGGATGAAGGTACAGCTGCTGTGGAGATTACCTCGATCATGAAGCGTAACTCCTGCGGCAAGGCGCTGGATATCGCCCGCATGGCGCGCGACATGCTGGGTGGCAACGGCATCTCCGATGAGTTTGGCGTGGCCCGTCACCTGGTAAACCTTGAGGTGGTCAACACCTATGAAGGTACTCACGACGTGCATGCACTGATCCTGGGGCGTGCGCAGACCGGTATCCAGGCCTTCTATTAATAAGGAGCCAGCCCATGGGCGCGCTATCACATCTGCGGGTGCTGGACCTTTCGCGCGTGTTGGCCGGCCCTTGGTCTGGCCAGATTCTCGCTGACCTGGGTGCTGACGTTATAAAGGTGGAGCGCCCGGGCAGTGGTGACGATACCCGCGCGTGGGGACCGCCCTTCCTCAAGGATGCCGGGGGTGAAAACACCAGTGAGGCGGCTTACTACCTGTCGGCCAACCGTAACAAGCGTTCGGTGACCATCGATTTCACCCGGCCTGAAGGGCAGCGCCTGGTGCGTGAGTTGGCAGCGAAGTCCGATATTGTCATCGAGAACTTCAAGGTGGGTGGTTTGGCGGCCTATGGGCTGGACTACCAGAGTCTGAAGGCGATCAACCCACAGCTTGTCTATTGCTCCATTACCGGTTTCGGCCAGACCGGGCCGTATGCCAAGCGTGCGGGTTATGACTTCATGATCCAGGGGCTGGGTGGGCTGATGAGCCTGACTGGCCGCCCGGAGGGTGAGGAAGGCGCGGGGCCGGTCAAGGTGGGTGTGGCGCTTACCGACATCCTTACCGGGCTGTACTCAACGGTAGCCATGCTTGCCGCCCTTGCCCATCGGGAGCAGACCGGGGTGGGTCAGCATGTCGACATGGCGTTGCTCGATGTACAAGTAGCCTGCCTGGCTAACCAGGCCATGAATTACCTGACCACAGGCAACCCGCCTCGGCGCCTGGGCAACGCGCACCCTAATATAGTGCCCTACCAGGACTTCCCTACGGCGGACGGCGACTTCATTCTTACCGTGGGCAACGACAGCCAGTTCCGCAAGTTCGCAGAAGTGGCCGGGCAGCCACAATGGGCGGACGATCCACGTTTCCTTACTAATAAGCAGCGGGTGGCCAACAGGGTCGAGCTGATTCCACTGATTCGCCAGGCCACGGTGTTCAAGACAACCGCCGAATGGGTTGCCCAGCTGGAGGCTGCTGGGGTGCCGTGCGGGCCTATCAATGACCTGGCGCAGATGTTCCAGGACCCACAGGTGCTGGCGCGTGGGCTGGCGGTGAACATTCCGCATCCATTGGCGGGTAGCGTGCCGCAGGTAGCCAGCCCTATACGGTTGTCGGAGACGCCGGTGGAGTATCGACGGGCGCCGCCGCTGCTGGGTGAGCATACCGAGGCGGTACTGGGGGAAGTGCTGGGGCTGGAGGCAGGTGAGGTGCAGCGCTTGCGCGAGGCCGGGGTGCTCTAGAAACAGCTGGTGCTACATAAGAGCAGGGAGGCCGCCAGGCCTCCCTGCTTTGCTTTTCAGCGATATTAAGGTTTCTTGAAATTAAAGGTTGACGCCCTTCCGAATCCCCTTATAATGCGCCCCACTTCCAGCG